>JAIXTE010000038.1 GCA_027484315.1 Burkholderiales bacterium
CGCCTGCGCAGCCAGATGTTGCCCAAGAAGATGTATTAATCAGTTGATGTAATTGTTTATGTCACTGAAAGCAAAAATTCTTGAAGACATCAAGCTGGCCATGAAGGCCCGTGAGCAAGAAAAGCTCACAACGCTTCGAATGCTTTCAGCGGCAATCAAGCAAAAAGAGGTCGACGAGCGTGTCGAACTCGACGATGGGGCAGTTCTGGCCATCATCGAAAAGCAAATCAAACAGCGCAATGAAGCCGCCATCCAGTTTTCGCAGGGTGGTCGGCCAGAGTCGGCTGAGTCTGAAAAGGCTGAAGCCGCGGTACTCAGCGCGTACCTACCCGCACAGTTGTCCGAGGCCGAAGTGATGGCCGAAATCAAGGCCATTGTGGTGGCTGTGGGTGCTACAGGCCCCCAGGACATGGGCAAGGTCATGGGCGCCGTGAAGGCGAAATTGGCCGGCAAGGCCGACATGAGTAAAGTTTCTGGTTTGGTCAAGGCGGCATTGTCTGGCTGAGCGCCTAGCGGATCGCTCAGTCAAGTCCTAAATCCAGCGTCCAGCCGTGTACCGAATTGAATGCGTCGCACACGGTGCGTGTACTTTCTCCCCTTGGGTTTGTTATTCTTGAAAGCAGGTCATTGACCCGTCTTTCTCTGCACTTGAATTCACCCAAATTGCATGATTCCTCAAAGCTTTATTGACGATTTGCTGTATCGCCTGGACATCACCGATGTGGTGGGCCGGTACGTGCAACTCAAGGCTGCAGGCGCGAACTTGCAGGGCTTGTGTCCATTCCACAACGAAAAATCTCCGTCCTTCAGCGTTAGTCCGTCCAAGCAGTTTTATCACTGCTTTGGCTGTGGTGCGCATGGCAACGCCGTTGGTTTTGTGATGGAACATCTGGGGCTGACTTTTCCTGAGGCGGTTGAAAACCTGGCTGGCAGCCTGGGCATTGATGTGCCCCATGAAAAAGGCATGGATGTGCCTGCCGAAGTGCGTTCCGAGCGCGAAGAGTTGGTTGAATTGCTGACACGCGCCGCGAATTACTACAAGGCGCAGCTCAAAAAAAGCCTGGTCGCCATTGATTACCTGAAAAATAGGGGCCTGACCGGGCAGGTGGCCGCCCGTTACGGCATGGGCTATGCCCCTGACGCCTATCAGAATCTGGAGGCCGTGGTAGACAACTACGCCAGCAACACCCAGTTGGACTTGGCGGGCCTGACAAAAATCAGTGACAGCAACCGCCGGTATGACGCCTTTCGCGGTCGAATCATGTTCCCGATCCGCAATGCCAAAGGGCAGGTGATCGGCTTTGGTGGCCGGGTATTGGGCGACGAAAAGCCAAAATACCTGAACAGCCCTGAAACACCCGTGTTTTCCAAGGGCCATGAGGTGTACGGTCTGTTTGAAGCTCGCCAGGCCATTCACAAAATGGGCTATGCCTTGGTCACTGAGGGTTACATGGACGTGGTGGCCTTGGCGCAGTGGGGGTTTGAGAACGCCGTGGCCACTTTGGGTACAGCAGTGACACCCGACCATGTGCTGAAATTGTTCAAACAAACCGACCGACTTGTATTTGCGTTTGATGGCGATGCCGCAGGCCAGAAGGCCGCCTGGCGGGCTTTGCAGGCGTGTTTGCCCCATGTCAGCGAAAACAAGCGCGCTGATTTCATTTTTTTGCCTGCCGAGCACGACCCCGATTCTTTTATTCGGACTGAAGGCCCCGATGGCTTTGATGCCATGGTCGCCCAGGCGGCGTCGCTGTCCGAGTTTTTGGCGCGCTATCTCGAACGAAACTACCCCCTTCAACAAATCGAAGGCAGTGCCGCCGCCATTTCCTTTTTGAAGCCATTGATCGTGCAAATGCAGCCCTCGGTTTACCGGTCTTCGTTGCTACGGGCCTTGGCCAACCTGCTGGGTGCCACCCCGATGGAGCTTAGTCGGCACTTGGGTCTGAAAAGCCGCGATGGCGGTGGTGACTATTTTTCACCGAAAAACAAGGGGCAGTTTCAGGGCGGTCAGCAAAACGGTCAACAAGGCAAGTTGGGGGGTAAAAAGTTCGGGAAATACAAAGACGAACCGTTGCAAAACAATTGGGGTCCCCGGCCCGTTGCCAAGTCGCCCCTGTTGAGCCTGGCTGCCCGGGTTATTCGTGCGCCGCACTTGGTGAATTTGTGCGATTCCCTGCTGGAATTGTATGAAAGAGAGAAAAACCCGGCGACAGAAGTACACAGTTTTGTGCATTTGCTTGAAAAAGTCAGAAGCGACCCCAACTTGCTTGAAGCGCGGCTCCAGCATGCTTTCAACGACGAAGTGCATCAGAATTGGGTCAATTCTGTGCTGAAAGAGGCCAGAAGTCTCGATGATTCCCTCGATTTTGAAACCGAGTTGCGTTCCGGGATGTATCAATGCAGTGAGCTCTGGTTTAAAGCCGAACTGGAGCGCCTCACCGCCGAAATGCCAACCCAAGGGGAGCAGCTCGGTTGGTATCACGAGTGCATGCAACGCTTTCAGGAATTGAAACAAAAGCGAGTTAATCAGTTATAATTAAGGGTTACGGTGCAGGTTTTGCACCTCTTTGTTGTGCGTTTTTGCGCACCAAGTGGCCGTTATTCAGTGGTTCAAGGAATGAATGTTCAAAATACTCAACATTTTTTCAAAAACACAGGAACAGAAAGCCGAATCCGGCCACAAAACCAAGTCTGTGAGCTCACAAAGCGTGATTTCCCAGCAAACCGATTCACACACACAGATTCCTGTTGGCCAAAAGCCGGAGAAGGAATCCTCCACTAGGACATCCAAACGCAAGGGAGCGTCGTCAATGGCAGGGAAGAAGGTTTCTCCTCAACAGGCAACTGCAAAAGAAGCGAAAAATACGACCGTGGTAAAGAATACAGAATCCAAGAAAACAGCAGCAGCCGAAACGCCTGTGAGCAAAAACACCGCTGCGCCGGTTGATGACACGCCCAAGCGTGGTCGCAAGCCCAAGGCGGACATTGCAGCAGTGGATACCCAGGTCGACCTGGACGCTGAAGAATCTCAGCCCAAAAAGCGTGGTCGCAAGCCCAAAGCTGTGGCTGAGGCTGCGCCTGTTGTTGCAGAAGCGCCCAAGGGCCGTGGTCGTCCACCGAAGTCTGCCGGCAAGCCCAAAGCCGAAGATGACGATGAAGACGACATGGACGCTGGCGCCGATGCATCGCTTGATTCGGACGATGTACCTGAAGACGACGATTCTGACGCGAAAAAAGCGGATCTGGTGATTTTGCCCAAGCGCGGTCGTGGCTCCAAAGCCAAAGACAAGGCCTTGATCAACTCTGCTTACCTGTCATCGGCCAACGCCACGGTTGAAGAACTTGAATTGCGCCGCACGCAGCTTAAAACCCTGATCAAGATGGGTAAAGAGCGCGGTTACCTGACCTTTGCCGAGATCAATGATCATCTGCCAGATGACGTCACCGACGGTGAAGTGATTGAAGCCATGGTCAGTACCTTCCATGACATGGGTATTACTGTTTACGAACAGGCCCCTGACGCAGAAGCGCTATTGATGAACGACAATGCGCCTGTGGGTACTTCGGCTGAAGATGCCGAAGAGGAAGCAGAAGCCGCCCTGAGCAACGTGGACTCCGAGTTTGGTCGCACCACCGACCCAGTCCGCATGTACATGCGTGAAATGGGCACGGTCGAGTTGCTGACCCGTGAAGGCGAAATCGAGATTGCCAAGCGAATTGAAGCCGGCCTGAAAGACATGGTACAAGCCATTTCTGCCTGCCCCGCTATTGTTGAAGACGTGGTGGGTCTGGGTCAGCGAATTGCTGAAGGCACATCGACCGTGGATGAAGTGGTGGATGGCATTGTTGATGATTCCATTCCCGATGACATGGTTGTGGCTGCGGCGCCGGAAGAAATCAGTGAAGATGAAGAAGGTGACGACGAGGAAGAAGGCAATGACGGCGGTACCACCTCCGGCATGTCGGCGCGTCAGCTTGAAGACCTGAAAAAAAATTCACTGGCTGTGTTTGCAGAAATTGAAAAGCAGTTTGCCAAGTTGAAAAAAGCGCGTGCAGACGGCGGCTATAACACTGCGGCGTATAAAAAGTCCAAGGAAGCGATTGCCGAGCAGTTCATGAAAATCCGCTTTACTGCCAAGCAGGTTGAGCGTCTGTGCAGTATTTTGCGTGAACAGGTCGACAGCGTACGCAAGATCGAGCGTGAGATTTATGACATCGCTGTGAACCGTGTGGGCGTACCCCGCGAGCAGTTCATCGACAAGTTCCGTGGCCATGAAGTGGATGCCGCTTGGGTTGGCGTGTTCAGCGCATCCAACGCAGCATGGGCTGAAACCTGGGCTCGCAATGTGCCAGCCATCAACGAATTGCAGCAAAAACTGGTTGCCATTCAGGATGCAGTTTCCTTGCCCTTGAACGACTTGCGTACTATCAACAAGCAAATGGTTTCCGGTGAGAACCGTGCCCGTTTGGCCAAGCGTGAAATGATTGAAGCCAACTTGCGTTTGGTGATTTCAATTGCGAAGAAGTACACCAACCGTGGTTTGCAGTTCTTGGATCTGATCCAGGAAGGCAACGTGGGCTTGATGAAAGCAGTAGACAAGTTTGAATACCGCCGTGGTTACAAGTTTTCAACTTATGCCACCTGGTGGATTCGCCAGGCGATTACCCGTTCCATTGCAGACCAGGCGCGCACCATTCGTATTCCGGTGCACATGATCGAAACCATCAACAAGATGAACCGGATCAGCCGCCAGATCTTGCAGGAAACAGGCATTGAGCCCGATCCGGCCACTTTGGCCGAGCGCATGGAAATGCCGGAAGAGAAGATCCGCAAGATCCTGAAGATCGCGAAAGAACCGATTTCGATGGAAACACCGATTGGCGATGACGACGATTCACACTTGGGCGACTTCATTGAAGACAACCACACCCTGGCTCCTCAAGATGCAGCGCAGTACAGCAGCTTGCGTTTTGTGACCAAGGATGTGCTGGATTCACTGACACCCCGCGAAGCCAAGGTATTGCGTATGCGCTTCGGTATTGAAATGAGCACTGACCACACGCTGGAAGAAGTGGGCAAGCAGTTTGACGTCACGCGTGAGCGGATTCGCCAGATTGAAGCCAAAGCGCTGCGCAAGCTGCGTCACCCCAGCCGTTCAGACAAGCTGAAGAGCTTCCTGGAAGGCGAGTAACTTGATTTGAAAGGTTACGTGGGCCTCTAGCTCATGCCTGGTTAGAGCAGCGGACTCATAATCCGTTGGTGCCGTGTTCGACTCACGGGAGGCCCACCACAATTGAAAAAGCCAACCTTTCGGGGTTGGCTTTTTTGTTGTGTCGCCCTGTTGTGGAGCCGCCGTTTGTCGCAATCACGACTCACCAGGTTTTAAACACATCCAGTCCTTCTTCTGCATTGAATTCAACTTCTTCAAGCAGTTCGAAGGGTACGGCGGCCTTGACCAACATGACGGAGCAAGGCGCGTACATGGCCACTTTGATGGGTACGGTCCGCATCAGTCTCTGCAATTGCACACCGTGCGTAGCCGCCCCCATGATGATCAATGACACGTTGTTGCCATCGGCATAAGCCAGTATGGCCTCAGCCACATCGCCACTTTCGAGTACATGGAAAGAAACATGGTGCGAGTCCAGTGACAAAGGGACAGCCCATTGTTTCAGCATGTTCAGGTAGCTTCGTTGCAACTCGCTTTCGCTGCCGGAAGCATCGCTACCCAGCAGGCTGTTTTTCAAGACGGTCACTACAGCAAGCCTGGCACCTGGGCGAATTCCCATGCTGCGCTGCACGGCTTCGCGCAGGCTGAACAGGGTTGCATCGGTGACACCCTTGTGGGGAATTGCGACCATGACAATGGGAATGGAGGCGATTTGCCGTTCCGGCAAAGGGCTGGCCTGGTATTGCATGCCAGCAGCGCGAATCCAGCGTTTGAAGTGCACCCAAAACGAGGTGCGCACCATTTGCTTGCCGCGGCGTGTGATTCGAATTTGTGCTGGGTCTTGCAGATCAAAGGCCAAGTGTGCGGCGGAAGGGTATCGCCGCACGGCTTCAGGTTCCAGACAGCGCAGAATCACTTCCTGAAGCCATTCCGGAACCTGTTCATTGCGTAGCCTGGGCGGTACAGGGTCCATCCACAAACGTTGGCGCAGCCCACCCGTTGTGCTGGGTGAGCCAAATGGCAGGCGGCCAGTTGCCAGTTCATACAGCATGACACCAATCGCAAAAACATCACTGCGGGGGTCTCCACGAACACCTACAACTTGTTCCGGTGCAATCCAGGTGGGAGATCCGACAGCCTTGCGCAATTCCTCTGCCATCAGATCCGGGAAATGGGCATGAAAACTCAGGCCAAAATCCAGCAGGACCACTTGGTCCAAGTCAACTGAGCCATCGGGTTTTTCGCGGAAAAGCACATTGGCGGGCTTCAGGTCGAGATGGCAGGCGTTCTGTTTGTGCAGGCTGTGAACCGCTTTGCCCAACGCGGCACCAATTCTGGCGATGGTGGCGGGACTTGTACTTCCAGGGGTGCTTTCGGCTGTATCGAGAACCTGCTCCAGCGTGTGGCCGGGAATGTACTCCATCACCAGGTAAGGGAGATTGTCCAGGTCGCCCGAGGCAACAAAACGGGGAATATGGCGCCCGGAAATGGCGGGCAGAATCTGCCGTTCAATTTCGAAACCGATGATGTTTTCACCCCCATCGCCTTCGCGCATTTTGGGCACTTTCATGATCATCGGAAAACCGGGATCGAGGCTCGCATGGCCTTTGTCCTGGTCGTATTCCACGCGGTAAATGGTGGCCATTCCTCCGCTGTGGACACAATCGCGGATGACAAATCCGTCGAGCGTCTGCCCGACAGTCAGCCTGGTCATCTGCCAAGTTCCAGGCGGGCCGCCATTTGTTCAGGCAATCCCGCCTTGCGGATGGCTTGCGCAGCCGACTGGGCATCGTAGGCCACGCGATAAAAACTCAGGGTTTGAAGCACATCGTCGTACATGGCATACATGGAGCGAACGTCCCCGTCACGAGGTTGCCCAACAGAGCCTACGGTGACAACCATTTGTCGGCGCTGGGGCGTGGGTATGGCCACACCTGCGACAGGGTCAAAGCGCATCATGTTCCGGCTTGCGCCAGGGTAATACAACACCTGATGGTGGACATGCCCCACGAACACATGGCTGGCGTTGTGGTCACGGCACGCGGCATCCATACACAGCTTGGCTTTGTGTTCGCTGTCCACGTATTCCCATTTGGCCGGTTGATTGGCGCTGGCATGCACAAACAGGGCTTTGCCATGCAGCTTGGTCATCGGGCGGGTGGCAAGAAATTCACGTTGTTCCAGGGAAAGCCGGGCGTGTGTCCAGGCCGCGCTGCTGGATCCCATGTCGTTCAATGCGGGTGGCGGGTTCACTGCCATCTCATCATGATTGCCCTTGACTACCCATGCGCCCTGTTCCCACAGGGCCATGACTTCGTCCACCACGCCGGCTGGGTCTCCACCGTAACCCACTAGGTCACCCAAAATGACGAATTGCTGGGCTCCTGCCTTGCGGGCGTGCTCAGTGCAGGCCTTAAGCGCCTGCAAATTGCTGTGGACGTCGGACAACAACGCTATTTTCATGTCTCGCTCAATGTTCTGGTTTTGTTGTTTGAGTCCATGATAGCGCAGTTAGTCTTCATTTTGCTTACAGAAATGGGAGGCGCTTTCGGGATTGGCGGAGAGCCGGATTGGATACATTGAGTAGGCAAGTTTTGCTCTAAAGATGTACACCCCTGTCACAAATAACTTATTGCGGTAATATTTGACGCGCAATATACTCGTTCGAGGGCGCGCAAGCGAGTCCCCAACAACAATTGGCAGTGAGGAATGTATGTTGAAAGTACAGAGGAAGACAGCAGTTCAAAAAAACAAGAATAATTTCAAGACAAAAATTTTATTGGGTGGCGTTTTGTCCGCCATCAGCATTGCGGCATTGGCGTCCAGTCACCGCGAGGCACCATCAATCACCACTACACCGAAAGCAGACGGCACAGACTTCTACATGTTTCGCAGTTACGAAGCGAACCGTTCAGATTTCATCACCTTGATTGCCAACTACCAGCCTTTGCAAGACGGCTACGGTGGCCCGAACTACTTCTCGATGGACCCGAATGCACTGTATGAGATTCATATCGATAACGACGGTGACGCACAGGAAGAAATCACATTCCAGTTCAACTTCAAAAACACCTTACGTGATTTGAAGCAGACCATCGGTACATCCAGTGTCAGCATTCCCCTGATTCAGCAAGGCCCGGTTTCTGGATTGAACAGTGCCAACCTGAATTTGAACGAAACTTACACCATGACGGTTGTTCGTGATGGGCGCCGCAGTGGCAACCGCACCGTGGTTTCCAAAACGGGTGGTGGTTCTACACTGGAAAAGCCGGTGGATTACATTGGCGAAAAAACACTGGGCAATGCGGCGGCTTATCAGGCCTATTCGGATGCACATATTCACAACGTGACCATTCCAGGTTGCACAGGTGGTACCAATCAGGCCAAGGTATTTGTGGGGCAGCGTCAGGAAGGCTTTGCGGTGAATCTGGGTACTATCTTTGACCTGGTCAACGCACCTTTCAACGTAATTTCCAACCGTACTTTTGCCAACGCAGCAGCCGCCAATTCAATTCAAGATAAAAACGTCACCAGCATTGCCATTGAAATCCACAAGGATTGCCTGACACCCGGCGCGGAAAACGTGGTGGGTGGATGGACAACAGCCAGCGTGCGCCAAGTACAAATTGGCGATGGCATTCCTGCACAAGGCCACCAAACCGCTGAAAAAACAGGTGGTGCATGGGTTCAGGTTTCACGCCTGGGCATGCCTTTGGTGAATGAGGTGGTGATTGGCTTGAAAGACAAAGACCGTTTTAACGCATCCAAGCCCAGTGGTGACGGTCAGTTCTTGAACTACGTATCCAACCCCACATTGCCACAGTTGATCAGCCTCGTGCAAACCGGCAACGCCGGTGCAGCACCCACCAACTTCCCACGCACTGACTTGTTGAACGTGTTTCTAGCTGGCGTTCAAGGTGTAAACCGCCCCGCCAACGTGGTGTTGTCGGAAATGTTGCGTTTGAATACCGAAACACCGGTTACGCCAATTGCCATGCAAAACACGCTTGGTTTGGCATTCGGTGATGCGGCTGGTTTCCCGAACGGACGTCGTCCAATCGATGATGTGGTCGATATTTCACTGGTGGCTGTTATGGGTGGCTTGTGCGTGGCCAATGGTACGACCAATGCCTTGGCTTTGAACACGGTACCCGGAACTACACTGACTTCTGCTTGCACACCGAGCAGTGTTCCTCTGGGTAATACTTCGTTGTCGATTCATGATGCGGTGGATCAGAGTCGTGTGCCCTTCATGAGCCGTTTTCCTTACCTGAGCACGCCCACGCCTGGTTCTGGAACACCGGCACCCACACAAACCACCTTGGTACAATAAGGAGCCGTGGCCATGAACTTCACCGACAAGATTCGTATAGGCGCAGGTGTGATATTACTTGCCGGCTTGGCTGCTTGCGGCAGCGATGACACGCCTTTCAACCTGGGTACTGCCAGCAATGACGGCAGTATTAATCAGACTGAAGCAGGTGCGCTTGCTGGAAGCCGTTCAGAAACAGGCGAGCCAGACAATGTGACCAATCTGGCGCTGGCAACATCTGAAACCGATGAGCCGTTTGATTTGCCCGATTAAACATCGGTTGTTTTAATATCGGTGTCAGCGAAGCCCTGTGGTTATCTCAATCCGCAGGGCTTTGTTTTATCGGGGGTTTAGCGTCACCGAGAGGAATTGGCTTTTGAAACCGTTGCCGCTTTCTTCGCTGATCAGGGTGCGTAAAAGTGCCTTGGATTTGGGTTGCAACAGCAGTTTCACTTTGCCATCGGTATCGGTGTTGCTCCACAAGGTGATGGGTGTCTCGGGGTATTCAAGACCCACCGACACACCTGCCAAAGGTGCACCGTTTCTGTATAAAAAAATGTTGTCCGTGTCGCCTGGTTTGTGCACGAATTGAGCCAACTCGCTGTTGTACAGTGGGCTGCCGATTTCGATGGGCTTGATTTGTGACAGCTTGAAGTATTCTTCCTGAAAGGTTTTGCTGCGCCGTGCTTTGTCGACCAACAATGTGTCAACCTTGTTTTCTTCAAGGTGCGCAACTCCCTGCGCTGTTGAAAGCTCAATCAAACTGGTTTTCAATCTGGCTACACAGTTTTGCGTGTTGTCGGGGTAAGGATACCGTGTGCTTTTTTTGTCGAATTTCAATTCAAATGCTTCCCCCTGCAGGGCCACGCAACGAACCGATTCCACGTATTGGCCTTTCACTGCAATTTCTTTTGCCGGAAAGTTGTGGCCTGTGGACAAGCTGAGGTTGGCTTGGCCAGCTTCGATCCAGGTCAGGTGGGCGAAGGCTGAAACCGGTACGGTGAGTGCGATCAATGCGCTTAATATTTTCACTGCAAAATACTCCTTGTGATGAAAGACATTTTGCGCCCGTTATTGAAAAGATTGGTGAGGTGACCGCGAAATGGATGAAATCCGGTCAGCGAGGCCACTGCTTACAGAAAATAAATATAGTAGTGCTGCGTGTAATATTGGCGGTGCTTTGACTAATTTCCGTTTAAAGAAAATTTCATGACCACACTTTCAAACTCCTTCCGCCTGGCTTGTTTGCCCCTTGCCGTTGTTTCGCTGTTTTTGCCCAGCCATGCAGGCGCACATGGTGTGCATTTCGAGGGGCTTGAGCTGGACGATGTGGTGGTTGAGGATGAAATTGATGCCATTCATACCTTGGGTGGCATTACCAGTTCACAAGGCGTGCTGGGCCAAAAACGACTGGCCAATCAAAACCCGGCGCGGTCCTCCGATGTACTGGAAGCCGTGCCCGGTTTGAATGTGACCCAGCATTCGGGCGGGGGCAAGGCCAACCAGTATTTTTTGCGTGGCTTCAGCCTCGACCATGGCACGGATTTGTCAGTGAATTTTCTGGGCGCACCGTTGAACCTCGTCGGCCACGCGCATGGTCAGGGTTATGCCGATTCCAACATGATCATTCCCGAGTTGCTCTCGCGGGTGGAATATCGCAAGGGGCCGTACTTTGCGCAAGATGGCGACTTCAGCACCGCAGGCTCACTGAACATCGATTATGTGAATGAATTAAAACGCGGCTTGGCCTCGGTGTCGATTGGTGAGTTTGGCTATCGCCGTGGATTGCTGGCCAATTCGATCAAATTCAATGAGGATCAAACCAGCTTGCTGTACGCGTTTGAGCTGACTGACAACAATGGCCCTTGGGACATCAAGGAAAACCAGTACAAGCACAACATACTGTTGAAGCTGAACCATCGAATTGATTCAAGCAAAAAGCTGGAGCTGAATTATTCGGGTTATGAATCGCGCTGGACATCGACCGATCACATTCCGGTTGATGCAGTGGCCCAAGGCGTAGTGAGTCGTTTTGGCAGCTTGGATTCAAGCGCAGGTGGCTTTACCCAGCGGCATGCCCTGTCGGGCAATTTCACGGCAGTGTGGGATCAATCGATTACCCAGGTTAGGGCCTATGTGGCCGACTACAAGCTCGACCTGTACAGCGACTTCACTTATGGTCTGCGAGACAATGCACCACTGGGCAGGCCGGGTGTTTTGTCGGACCAGTTCAACCAGTTTGATAGCCGCACTACCTATGGTGCGGGATTGACCCACACTGTGTTTGGCAACTTGTCGTTTGTTCAGTCTCAACTGGCCTTGGGTGTTGATTATCGAATTGACGATGTGAAGCCTGCCGGGCTGTATGAAAGCATTGCGCGGCAGCGCTTGGCCACCCGCAATGAAGACAGTTTCGAGCAGCGCAATTTGGGTGTGTTCGTTTCCCAGCAGGTGTTGCCGCTTTCATGGGTCAAGCTGACAGGTGGTCTGCGTTACGACCAGTTTGATGTGGATTTGAATGGCCAGTTTGATGCAGACGAGAATGTGGCCACCCCGAATGTATTGCGCAGCGGATCACGCAAAGACACCCTGCTTAGCCCGAAATTCAGCGCCAGCTTCACGCCTTTTGAGCACAACACCGAACTGTTTTTCTCGGTGGGGCGTGGTTTTCACAGCAACGACCCGCGCGGGCTGTTTACTGCCGCACCGGTGGATTACCTGGTTAAAACCCGCGGTGTGGAGGTGGGCGTGAAGTCGACCAACGACGCCAAAAACCTCAGCGCATCGGCCACATTGTTTCAGGTGAAAAGCGATTCTGAACTGGTGTTTGTGGGCGATGCGGGCACCACAGAACCCAATGGTGCCACCCAGCGCAACGGCCTTGAATTGATTGCCAGTTATTTCAACCGGTCGGGCTTTGAAGCGGATGGCTTTGTTACGCTGGTGGACGCACGATTTGTGAACGTGGCTGACAACGGTATTCCCAATGCAATCGAAGAATCGGCGGCGGTGTCGATTGGGCAAACACTGGGCGACTTCAAAGTGGGCTACAAGCTGAAATACATTGGCAGTGCACCCTTGGTTGAAGACCGCAGCATCAAGTCTGATTCCGTGATCAATTCCGACCTGTTTGTGAATTACAAAGTGAACAATGACCTGAGCCTGAATTTCTCCATATTCAATCTGTTCGACCGCGACAACAGTGACATTCAATATGCACAGGATTATTTCCTGGCAGGTAACCAGGCCTTCGGGAAAACATTTCACCCTGCATTGCCAAGGCATGTACGCCTGACGGCGAATTGGTTGTTCTGATTGGGCGCACGCAGGGCGTGGTTTACGGAAAATGGAACTGTGTTGGGGGTGGCGCCTTACAGCCTGTCAGCAAAGCCTGACAGGTTATGCACGCCTTTCCCAATTCAAACAATTGGGCAAAACGGGTATCGTGTGGCATGTGCTAACACATCGGTGTTAACTCACTTGCTTGATACCCAAGTGCCCCCTCTGGATGATTGTTCGAGTCTTCTCATGATATCTGGTGACAAAAGCAGCATTGCATTCACAAGCCCCGACCCCAAGAAAGCAGATCCGCTGGTGTCCAGCCGCCCCCCTGAGATCAAGACAGCCGCCGACCGCGATGGGGCCAGCGTGGTGGTGTCGTTCTCGAAACCCCAAGGCAAACTGTTGATTGACAGCAAAACGCCGTTCGATGCCGACAAGGTGGAGATGATTCGGCGCGAGTTAAGCCGCGGTGCCCTGAAAATTGATGCGAATGTCGTGGCAGACCGCATGATCAACGACCAGAAAGCCTTGTTGGGCCAATAGAAAAACAGGACAGGCAACGCAAGCAGACTCCACTTTTACCCTGTATTCCGGACTTTGATTTCTCAATTTTGAGATTCAATTGTCGTGAAGAGATTAACTCTTTATGGTTAACATTTCAGGGTGGCCGCATCATGAACACCAAGTCTTTTTTCTGGCAGGGCGCAGTGGCAGGTAGCTTGTGCCTGACCTGTGCGTTGGCGCAAGCCGCCACGGCAACCGGCAGCCTGAATGTCAGCGCAGTGGTGGCTGATTATTGTGAATTGGGCAGCACCTCCGTCAGCCTGAACCTGGGCAGCTATGTTCCAACTGCTGAATCATCCTTGGCCGCAGCCATCCAGGTACGCTGCACAGTCGGTACCTTAGCCGACCTTGGCCTGGGTTATGGCTTGAATGCCAGTGGCACCACCCGCCGGCTGCAGCACGCCACAGACCCCACCGTGTTTTTAAACTACGAGCTGTACCAGCCCAATGGCACCACGGTGTGGCAGCCACCTGGCGCAGCCGGTGTGGTCAGCTTCACGGGCACGGGCATTTCACAGGGTTTTAACGTCACCGGGAAAATTCCGGTGGGGCAGTGGGCGATCAAAACAGGCAATTACAGCGACACGGTGGTGATCACCGTAACCTTTCCCGAACCCTGAGTAAGCGCCATGAAAGCAGCCGCTTCTGCACTGATAATTTGGCTTTACTGTCTGGCCAGCCCACAGGCCTATGCATTTGGCCTGGCTGTCAGCCCCACCTCGGTGATGCTGGACAGCAAAAATCTGTACGGCTACGTGGAGTTGAGCAATACCTCGGATTATCCAAAAACTTTCCTGGTGGAATTTGAAGATGCGGGTTTGGGTGCCTGCCTGCGTGTTTCTCCCAAACAAGTGAACATTGCGCAGGGCCAAACCCAGGTGGTGCGCATGCAGTACACCTGCGCTGCCAACACCTTGCCCCCCAATCCGCTGGTTTTTTTTGTTGAGCAACCCCGGGCACAGCAGTCGGCCATGCTGGACAATCAGCTTGATTTCCGTTTGCGCCTTGGCTTGAAAGTAAAGCTTCAAACCAACCCAACCCAGTCGCTTTTTTAAAGCAGACCTGTCGTGACTACCCGGCTAGTCGCCCTGTGCCCTCGCAACCTGATGTTCGCGGGCCTGTGCCTGGTTCCCCTGTTTTCCAGTGCAGCTGAAAAGCCTGTACTGGAAAACGAGTTGATTTCCCTTCGCTATGCCGATGGTGTGACCAAACCGGTGGACGCCACTTGGGTTCGACTGGCTGAACAGTCCGAATGCGGAAAACTCAGCCACCGCTTGCGCACTGAAAGTGGCGAGGAAATTTGTGGCAGTTTTGCGCCTGAACGCATGGAATTCAGCCCTGCTGCACATGCCAATGGCGTGGCACAGCAACTTGGTAAAAAAAGTTTTGAGGGCTATGCCTTGCCCAGCGACAGAACTGCCCTGCTGGGTTATCAGCTCTTGTCTACCCCCGATGGCTTGAACCTGGCTTACAACCTGGTGGCCAACCAGGGCCCAGGTGTTCAAATGGTGGCCAGCAAAGATGGTTCGGTTGCACAGGCGCACATGGTTTTTTACAGCCTGGCCACTGAGTTCCATGGCAGCAGCACCAGTCTGGCGATCCGCCAATGGCGGGTTGGCCAAATGGTAATGGACGCGGGGCCGCTTGCCGCTTCATTGGGGCAAGGGGTGGAGTGGAGAAAGTCCAGTGGCTTGAACCAGAACAATGTGCAGGTGTTCAATGGCCGACTGGTCAACGACACTGACCTCACGGTGCTGGTCAACAATGAGGCACGTTCGGTGTTGCCTGTCCGCCCCGGCGAGGTGTCGGTGTTCAATGTGCCGCTGTTCGAAGGCAACAACCAGGTCACCGTCATTTACCGGAATGAAAAAGGCGAGTTGGTGCAGGCTAGCCGCAATGTTTTTTTCAGCCAGTCGCTGCTGCCCAAGGGCAAATGGCAAGGCTCGGCAAGTGTTTACCACGACATGCGTTTGCAGTATTGGGCTGCGCAGGCACAGATAGAGCAGGGCATTACCGACCAGTTGACCTTGCAAGGCGGTGTGCGGGTCAACATGAACCCGGACAGTGCCATGTCAGTGCGAAGCATCAACGGTCAAGCCCTGCAGCTGGAGCAGCTTGAAACTGCTTTTGCTGCGCGTAGTTATGTGGCTGGGGGATTTCTCAGTGCTGGTTACCAGGGCCGCACGGCTTACGGCCCCGGCATACAGCGGGCGGGTTATGCCCGCAATGCGAGCCTGTTCTATGCCGAACGGGCCACGGGGCCCGTGCGCGTTGGCGCCAGTTTTGAGCCGTACCAGAGTTTGCAGGGCTCCCGGCTTGCTTTGCCCAACGCGCTGCAGGGCCTGCGCCTGGGCTATGCCAAGGCCCTTGAGGGGCCGGAATACGAAGTGACGCTGTCAAAATCTTTCCGGCTGGGCGATGCCCAAGGGGCTTATCTCAGCACTTATTGCAAATTCGGCGTGGATGCCACGGGTGCGGACAGCAATTTTTGCGGTGCCAATATCAACTTTGCGCTTGGGTTGTCGCCTTTTTCTTCCCGTTATGGCCGCCAGCCGGTTATGGGGGGGCTGGCGCTTTCGAAAATGGACAGGGCGGCACAAGGTCAGGCCATGGAAAGTCGCAGTGTGAACGGCTTTGTGCAAACCCGTGACAGTTATGCCTTGGTGTCGGAAGGTTTGAGTTTTGTGCGCACCCGGCATGACTTGGACCACGTGTCGCTGGAGGGGCAGTACGACAACAAGGGCAATGTGCTGGCTGGCTTTTCCGGCATTGTAGGTGTGGACTATGGCAGCAAGCCCCGGTTGATGGGCTTTTTGCCCAACGACCCCAGCCGCCCCGGTGAGGTGCTGATTGCCATGGATGAGGTAATGCCTGCCACCGAGCAGGGCTTCACCGCGGTACAAACCCGCATCAACGGCCTCTTGAGTACCAGTGGCCTGAATGCAGGCGCCATGGTGGGGCAAATCAATCACATTCTTGTGAACCCCGAGTCGGTCAGCATGGACTCCGAGCTGCCCTCCCTGCGTCTGACAATTTCGCCTGCATTGCCCGGCATTTACAAGGTGGTGCCCAAACAATGAGGCCAGCACATCGCTTCCTTCTGAATGCCCTCTTGGCTCTGGTTGCAAGCCTTGCAGCCCAGAACAGCTGGGCTGTAACCGTGGTGGGTGGCTGCAACTTCACTTTGACGTCCATGCCGGGGTTGAGCTACACCGTGGTTGCACCTGCACAAACCCAGGCGGCCAACCTGAACATCAATTGTTCTTCGGTGCTGACCCTTGTGGGCTCCTTCAGCTACACCGTCAGCTATGGCGCAGGCAGTTCCGGCAATGTGGCCAGTCGGTCCATGCGGCATGCCACCGTGCCCACTTCCGTTCTTGCTTACACCCTGCGCCAAACCAGCAGCGCAAGTTCTACATTGCTTGGCAACGGTACAGGGGGCACCAGTGTGCAAAGTGGAACGCTGAATTGCCTGGCTGCTTTGCTGGGGGCTTGCCTGTCAGGAACTACCCAGGTGAATTTGCCCAGCTGGTTGCATGTGCCGGCCAGGCAGTTTGTTCGACCGGGCAGCTATTCAGATGGTATAACCGTGACGGTTATTGTCAATTAGGGTTTTTTTTATTCAAAGTGTTCACTAAAAATTCCAAATACTTTTCTTTAAAAATAGTTGTTTAAAATCAATAGTTTGAAATTATAATTGAGTGTACAGTTGTACTCTACCGACACTTTATTCTAGTTTTTTACCCAAAATAAGTTGCCAAAAACAGCGTGGTTTGGTTAAATTAGTGCACACATGTTCACTAATGCGGAAAAGCCATGAGAACCAACAGCCAGTTAAGCAACAAAGTAGTACGCGGACTCTCCAAAATTTTGGGCCAGGAATTCGTCAACTTCTGGCTTGAACAAGCTGGCAGCACCCAGTCCATCGATCGGTGCCTGGCTGAAGTGGTTCGCATTGACCGTGAAACCGCCGATGCAGTCAGCCTGTGGCTAAAGCCAAACGCCTTGTTCAAAGGCTTTGAAGCTGGCCAGCACGTGAACCTGAGCGTGACCATTGATGACGTGGTGCACACCCGTTCATACAGTTTCAGCAATGCCCCAACAGCCGATGGCCTGGTTCGCCTGACCATCAAGCAAACGCCAACCGGCCTGGTTTCGCGCTTCGCGGTGAACCAGCTTGAAGTGGGCACAATCGTGGAGCTGGGCGATGTGTTCGGCGACATGACTTTGTCCCACACCCAACCTGAACTGACATCCCAACGCCCCGCCATGCTGTTGTTGGCAGCAGGCAGCGGCATTACCCCCATGATCAGCCTGATTGAAACCCTGGAAGCCCAGGGCTGGCCAGCAGATGTCACGCTGATGAGCTGGGCGCGCAATCCGGAAGACGTGTTGTTTGACACAGTATTTAAAGCAAAGACCAATGAACACTTCAAGTATGTGCGCCTGCTGGAAAGCGGTGCCAACACGGCTGAAGGTGATTTGGCTGGCCGCCCCAGCAAGGAACAGTTTGCTGCAGTGGCAGGTGCCCTGGACAACACCGATGTGTACGCCTGTGGCCCGGACGGTTTCATGACCGCACTGCGCGGCATTCTGGGCGACACACCCAAGAGCTTCCACGCCGAGTCTTTCACACCGATGGCCTTGAGCATTGATGAAAGTGCCGAAGTGAAAACCTTCACCGTGACGCTGACCAAGAGCAACCGCATCCTGGAAGTGAGCAACAACAAGCCCTTGCTGAAGGCATTGCAAGAGCAGGGCATTAACCCACCCCACGGTTGTGGCATGGGCATTTGCAACACCTGTTCCTGCGAAAAAATCACCGGCACCACACAGAACATGCAGAACAAATCGGTCTGCGGAACCAACAACTCGGCGCTGCGTTTGTGTATCAACGCCGCCCAAGGCCCGGTAACACTGGACCTGTAAGACCCAATTCTAAAAATATTCGGAGCAACACCATGAGAAAAGCAGACCGCAAATTGAGCCCCGCCGAACTGGAACAGTTTGGTGCTGAAATTGAAGCAATCCGCCAGAAGCATTTGGCCGATGTGGGCGAACGCGATGCCAAGTACATCACCAAGATTGAAAAAGCCGTGCGCTACACCGAAGTGGCTGGCCGCGCCATGTTGATGGCTGGCATTTTTCCGCCCGCATTCGTGTTGGGTACCATGACCTTGGGTGTTTCCAAGATTCTGGAAAACATGGAATTGGGCCACAACGTGATGCACGGTCAATACGACTTCATGCAGAACAAGCGCCTGATGGGTCAAACATACGAGTGGGACACCTGGTGCACCAGCGACAACTGGCGCTACAGCCACAACTACCGTCACCACACCTTCACCAATGTGTTGGGTGAGGACCATGACATTGGCTACGGTGTGTTGCGCCTGTTCCCTGAACAGAAATGGGAGCCACGCTTCCTGGCCAACGTGCCAATGATGGCCTTGCTCGCTACTTTCTTTGAAAACCTGCTGGCTTTGCAAACCCTGGAACTTGAAAAAGTGATCAGCGGCGAGAAAACCCTGAAGGAAACCAAAGACCGTGCCATTCCAACCTTCAAGAAGGCTGGTCGCCAGATTGCGAAAGACTATGTGTTTTTCCCGCTGCTGGCAGGTCCGTTTTTCCTGCCTGTGCTGGCCGGTAACTTCCTGGCCAACATCATTCGCAATTACTGGACTTTCGCCATCATTTTCTGCGGCCACTTCACAGCGGATTCCGAAGTGTTTGACAAGTCAATCACCGAAAACGAAACACAGGCGCACTGGTACCTCCGTCAATTGAAAGGTTCATCAAACCTGACCGGTGGCAAGCTGTTCCACATCATGTCCGGCAACTTGAGCCACCAGATCGAGCACCACCTGTTCCCGGAAGTACCAGCCCACCGCTATGCGGAGATGTCGGTCGAAGTGCAGGAAATCTGCAAGCGCTACGGTCAGCACTACAACAAGGCGTCGATCGTGAAGCAGTTTTCAACCGTTGTTGGTCGTGCATTCAAGTACAGCCTGCCATCATTGAAGCGCAGCAAAGCACAGGCTGTGGCTGCCTGATCTGAACCGAAAGTCTGGTCTGTGTAATCCCCAGGCATTCCTGTCGCGTTAGAGATTGTGCGCTCTCCCCAAGAGGGCGCACAGTATTCAAAACAAACATAGGATGTCAGCCATGAAAAAACTAATCTCTCTCGCCGCACTTGCAGCTGCCTTTGCAAGCCCGGCTTTCGCCGAAGGCCCTTATTTGGGCGCCACTTACAACAACCTCGGTATTTCCGATAGTCGCATTGGCGGTTCTCAATTGGACATTGACACCCTGGGTGTTGTAGCGGGCTACGAGCTAAGCCCCAACCTGGCCGTGGAAGGTCGTTTGATGACGGGTGTGGACGAAGAATCCTCAGGTGCGTTTCGTGGAGAAATTGATTCTTACATTGGTGCCAACCTGCTGGGCAAACTGCCGTTGAATAACCAGTTTTCCTTGTACGGTACTGTGGGTTATGGTTTTTTTGATACCAGTATCAGTGGCCCGGGTTTCAATGTAGACGACGATGAAGGCGGCTTGAGCTATGGCGGAGGCGTGATGTACACCGCAGGCAGCGTGAATATTCGTGCAGGCTATGAAATGCTTTACGACAAAAACAACGTTGAGGCCGACGGTCTGAACTTGACTGCCACTTTCGCATTCTAAATGCCATCAATAATCAAGGGGCTGTCGCATTGCGGCATCTCCTTGTGCCCGCTTGCCTGCATATTGCTGTTCTCGAACCATAAGATAGACAGGAAGTGGTGGCTTTTTAAAGCGCTTCTTGGTACTTTCATCCTGTAACATTGCCTAACACTTTTGAGGTAAGGTCATGTTGTCAGGAAGCGGGATGCGTCGAATTCACGTTTTGCTTTTCTTGCTGTTTACCAGCAATCTTTTGCACGCCCAACCGTTGCGGATCGGGGTGTCAGAAACTATTTTGTCTTTGCCGCTTTATGTTGCCCAAGCTGAAGGACTTTTCAAGAAGCGTGGTGTTGATGTTGCTTTGGTCAAGTGTGTCGGTGGCAACCGTTGCATGAAAAACATGCTGGCTGGTCAAACAGACCTGGCCACTGCCACCGAATTGCCGGTGGTGTTCAACAGTTTCGAGCGATCCGATTTTGCCATTTTGACCAGCTTTGTCAGTACTTCCAATGATGTGAAGGTTCTGGCCAGAAGAAAGATGAATGTATCCCAACCTTCGGAGCTTGAAGGCAAAAAACTGGGGTATGTAAAGGGTACAGCGAGCCAATATGTACTTGACTCGGTATTGGTATACAGTGGCGTCGACCCATCAACTGTGACACCTGTCGCTATTACCCCCGAAACCGCATTGCAAGCCTTGGCCAAAGCCGAAGTGGACGCCGTCTGCATTTGGGAGCCCTACGCCTCGCGCATTCAGCGTGAGCTGGCTTCCGAAGTACGGTTGGTTCCCACCCCGAAGTTGTACACGGAAACATTTAACCTGATCGCCATGAAACCAGTCATCAAGACCCGTCCCCGTGATCTGGAGATGATTTTGCTGGCTCTGAAGGACAGTACCGAGTTCATCAACAAGAACCCGGGCAAGGCCAAGACCTTGCTTGCTGAACGTTTTGATATTCCCATGGCAATTGTGAATTCCATATTCAACGATTACCGTTACAATCTCAGTGTGAACCGTTCCTTGACGCGTACCATGGAGGGGCAGGCTCGCTGGGCCGTGCGGGAAGGGCATGTGGACTCGGTTTTGACCCAGCCAAATTACAATTCCTATGTATATCCTGGACTATTGAAGAAGGCAGACCCCGGTGCAGTATCGCTTCCGTAAAGGTTGAACCCAGTGCGCGTCTCTACAAAGATCAATTGGGCAGTGCTGTGTACCATGGTGTGTGCCGTGGTACTCGTGCTCGGGAACATGTTCATCATCAGTGAACAGTTCAGAGGGTTAAAGCGTACCGAGAAAGCCCAATCGATCACCCACTTGTCTTCCAACCTGCTGGTATTGACTCAGGAGTATGTCCTGTTTCAGTCACCTTCCGTTCGGGATGCGTGGGGTCAAACCCGGGATGAGCTCGAGAGGGTTCTCAAAGCCCCCACAACCTCCGGGGTGAAGCCACAGGAGCTCGCTGATATTCAGAGCAGCCTTGCTGAACTGAAACCGATTTTTGAGGAACTCGTCAACGGCAATCTTTTGGTGGGTGCCGAGACAGATTTCACCCGGCGGCGGCAGGCATTGATTATCGAGCGTCTGATCGCCGAAACCCAACTCATTTCCGAGCTGGGTTATCAATGGGCCGCTCAAGTGAACAAAGACCAAACAAGCTATCTTCAAGGGCTGACTTTGCTCGGGGCACTTGGCTTGGGAAGTTTTGTGGTGGTGATTGCCTTGCTGGTTACTTTGATACGGGGTGGTGTGTTGAACCCTTTGATTCGCCTGAAGCGCACTGCTGAGGCCATCCGAAATGGCAATGAAGATGCCGTGTGCGATGTCACCTCCGAGGACGAGATTGGTGATGTGGCGCGTGCCGTGAATCAGATGACTCAAAGCCTGGCCCACAAGAACAAGCGTTTGCGTGTTGCCAACGCGCGTGTAGAAAATGCAAGCAAGGCGAAAACCGAGTTTCTTTCCAGCATGAGTCACGAGATCCGCACGCCGTTGAATGGCATTGTGGGTTTAACCTACCTGCTGAAGGACACGGCGGTGTCTTCCAACCAGAAGCTGCTGCTGGACAGTCTGGAAAAAACTTCTCGCAATTTGATTGATCTGGTCAGCGATGTGCTCGATATTTCCAAAATTGAGTCGGGCAGCATGGAACTTGAACACCGTGCATTTTCCGTGCTTGAGTTTGTGGACAAGGTGGCTGGCATCATGACGGGTGCAGCCGCCAGCAAGCCGGTGGAGTTGATCATTACACCGACATCCGCCTTGCCGCCTACCTTGGTGGGGGACGAGCTTCGATTGCGCCAGATTGTGGTCAATCTGGTGGGCAATGCCATCAAATTCACTCAGTTTGGTCATGTACACCTTTCTATTGAAACTGTGCCTGCGCCTTCCGGGGCATGCCGACTCCGGGTTGAGGTTCAAGACACTGGTGTGGGCATTTCTCCTCAAGGACAGGCGAATCTGTTTCAACAGTTTTACCAAGCAGATACGTCAGTGGCGCGGGAATTCGGAGGTTCTGGCCTTGGCTTGAATCTGGTTAAAAATCTGGTTGAATTGATGCAGGGCACCATGGGATTTTCCAGTGAACTGGGACATGGCAGCACGTTCTGGGCTGAACTCGAATTCAAGTTGCCAGAGGCCAACATGGAGAATTTGCCCGAACCGGAGCAGCCCGAGGCGTTTTTGCTTGTAACTGGCAACCCCTTGCAAGCCCAAGCCTTGTCACAATCTGGAGGGCTGGTGGGTCGTCGGGTTGCCTGTGTGGACAGTCTTGAAGAGGCCGTTCACTGGTTTGAGTGTGGTGGCAAGGCCGCAGGAGTCATTCTCGATTTTCCCCGGACAAGCATTGATCGGTTAGTTTGGATAGATTTCGTGAAATCCATGGGCTTGCGTGGCCTGCCTTGCGCAGTGATGTTGGGTGGCGAAGGCACCCGGCGCTTGCTGGACAAGGGGATCAGCGAAATATTCAGTGCTATTTATGTCAAGCCGCTCACACCCCTGCAGCTTAAAGATGCTTTCAATAGCATGAGCCCCAACCCGCCTATTCGCACCGGGTTCGCAGCAACTACTGCCAGCAAGCTGAATTTGCTGATCGTGGACGACAGTGAATTGAACTTGAAAGTGCTGGATGGCATTTTAAGCCGCAAGCAAGCCAACATCACCAAGGCAAAGAATGGCCTGGAGGCTTTGTCCTTTCTCTTGCAATTTGGCCATGGGTTTGATGCTGTGGTGATGGATATACAAATGCCATTGATGGATGGGCTTGAGGCCACCCGTGAGTTGCGAAAGCAGTCCTTCAATGCAGATTTGCCAGTGATTGGCTTGACGGGCGAGGTCAGCATTGAGGATGAAAAGCGCGCCTTGGAAGCCGGCATGAACGCCGTGCTTCACAAACCGTTGCAGCCTGAAGACTTGATGTTTTTGTTGAACAAGTTGATCAAGCCTGTTTCCGTGTAAACAGTTTGGGTAAGCGGTTGGCTAGCGTGCCGCCACGATCCACATGTTGTCGCTGGTGGGTTGTCGGTCAGCCAGCCCAAATTGCACCACTTTCAGGCCGTTGCGGACAATCAATGCTTCCAGGTTTTCAGGTGTGAAGTAATTCACATGGTCGGGCAGGCGAAAGCCGCACCATTTTTCGGCGCGAACCTTGCGGTTCCAGGAACCGTAATTGGGCACCTTGATGATAACCACACCACCAGGTTGAAGCACACGGGCCACACCCTTGAGCAGGCCATCAGGCTCTACTTCATGTTCAAGAAAGGCGCTCATCAGCACACCGGCAAAATGGCCTTGCGGCAGTTTGTGAATGCCGTTGAGTGCGTTGTCGTGCATGATGCTGCCACCACGCGGTTCCACCACTTCACTGGCCGCTTGCGCCAGTGCCTTGGACACTTCAATGCCATACGGTTGGTATTGGGCAGGCAAGGTGGCCAGCAAGCCACCGGCTGCACAGCCAATGTCAAGCACTCGGCCACCGGGGATGTATTTGGCGATCAACTCTGGCAGCTTGTTGCGCTTCAGAACTTTCTGGCGGAAATGTTTGAATGCCCGGCTCAAACCCTGTTTGACGGGCTCGCGTTCTTCACGCACCTGTCGCTCGGTTTCCGAAGTTTTTTCCCAGGCAAATTCTTCACTTAGCCGTTCATAGACCGGGGCGCGTTTCAGGTAGACGAATTTGCAGCCTTTGCATTCCACCATCGGCCATTCATCGTTGCCGTAGCTGAGGACTGTTGCATCCTCCGCACTGGCTTTGCAGAAGGGGCAGGTGCGTGACACAAGGCGTTGGCTGACATCCATCCTGAAATTCTCTTGATTCGGTAGTGCGGGTTTGTAAATGTGTTAGCTTGACACCGGTTGATGGCCAAAGCGATTCGATTGTACATCACTTGTTTTCACAACTAGGAGGGAACCGATTTGAAACTCTTGCTGAGCTGGTTATTGCATGCGTTGGCCTTGATGGGAGTGGCTTACCTGCTACCGGGTGTGCTGGTGGAGGGCTTTTGGGCCGCGCTCTGGGCTGCCCTGATTCTGGGGTTGGTGAACACGGTGGTGAAGCCGGTGTTGCTGATTTTGACCCTGCCGTTGACCATAGTCACACTGGGGCTTTTCTACTTTGTGTTGAACGGCCTGATGTTTTACTGGGTGGGCTCGATTCTCGATGGATTCACCGTGACCGGCTTTTGGTGGGCGGTTCTGGCGTCGCTGTTGTATTCGGCCTTTGCAACGTTTCTGAGCTCGATCCTGCTTCAGGAGAAGGTGAGGATCGAGCGCATCTGACAATCAGCTGTGCTGCGCCAGTTTGAATTTGCCCATGACAGTGTCCATTTGGCGGGAAAGTCCCTGCAGTTCATCAATGACGTTGTTCACTTCATGGGCCACACCCTGACTTTCTTCAGTCATGCGGGCAATTTTTTCCACCTGCTGCGCAATCAGGGTTGAGGCGGAGCTTTGTTCTTTCAGTGCCTCGGTGATTTCATTCACAGCCCGTTCAGCATCCACGGTGTGGTGGCTGATGGCCTGCATCTGGTGGTCGGCGCCTAGCGATGAACGTTGCCCAGACTGGATCATCTCGGTCCAGCCATGAACCTGTTCGACAGCCGACCTTGTTTCACTTTGAATGCCGGAAATCAGTACTGAAATGCTTTTCGTGGATTCTGCTGTTTTTTCAGCCAGCTTGCGTACTTCATCGGCCACCACGGCAAATCCCCGGCCCTGTTCACCCGCGCGTGCAGCTTCAATGGCGGCATTCAGGGCCAGCAAATTGGTTTGGTCGGCGATGGCATGAATGACCTGGATGATGCTGGAAATATTGTCAGACTGAAGACCCAGGTTGTTGATGCTTTGCGCCAGTGTCCCCGATGCGGCACTGATTTCCTCCATGGCCATTCGCGCCTGTTTCACGCTTTCCCGACCTTCGCCCGAGGACTGCCCGGCCTGATTGGACAAACTCAATGCCTGGTTGGCGTGGGTGTGAACCTGCCCGATTGACACAGTCAGTTCCTCCACGGAAGCGGCCACGGCGGAGGCTGAATCGGTTTGCTCCTGCACACTGGTTTTGACTTGTGATGCAGCCGTTACCAGTGTGCCGATTGTGTCTGCCATGCGCGAAGACGCATCGACTATTTCCCCCACCAGCCCGGTCTGTTTTTGGCGAATGTTCTCAAGTGCTGCCCGAATTTTGCTGGTTTCGTTGCTGCCCGGGCTGTCGATTGGCTTGGACAGGTCTCCCATGCCAATTATTTTTGCGTGGGCCAGAATTTGTGCAATTTCGGCATTCACATCCCGAAACACCACGAAACCCAGTGCGAAAGCGAGCAGCAGTACAGCGGCAGAGCCTGCGCCAGAAGTGATCAAGTCAATTTGCATGTTGTCAATACGAACCCGGAGGTTTTCCTGCAGGGTACGGTTCAAACCGCGGCTCAAGGCAAACGCGCTATTGAAGGCCACGTTCAGTTGGCGAATGGCTTCCGGTGAGCCGCTGATGCTTTCGTAGTTCAGGTCTTTTGCGGATTCACCTTGCACCCATTTGGCCACGCCTTCCAGGTTCTGGTAAATGTCATCCAGGTGCTGTGTGGTTTCCGCCTTGATGTCACCGCCAGCAGCCGCCGATTTTTGTGTGGCTTCGCGAACCTCATCCAGCGCCCGGTTCAGCGTGCCCAGCCGCGAACGTGCGAAGCTCAGGGTGCCGCCTACATCTGTGTCTTGAAAGCGCAGTTTGCCTTCCAGTTCGGCGATGTATTCAATGGCACCCGGCAATTGGAATGCCATGGGGCTCATCATGTAATAGCTTGGCAGGTAGGGGTCCAGGGTCAACTCGCTTTCATCGGCCATTTGGCGCACCAGCGTCACCGTGTGGTTTCCCAGGGCCACGCTTTGGCTTTCTGTTGCATTGGGTGCCAGGGCTTGCGGCAAAAGTGAAACCAGTTTCTCGAGGTTGGCTTTGGTGTTGGGCCAGTGTTCAGGTACACCAGCTTTGAGGTCGTTCAGGGCCTTGATGGTGGCGTCGATTGAGTCGTTTTGTTTCTGCGCCCGGTTTTGCAGTATCTCCTGTATCACGGGGTTGAGCTTTTCCAGAAAAACTGCGCCTTGAAGTTCGTTGTCAGATGACGCAATCAGTGTGCTGATTTGCGAGTACATCTGTTGAAACAGGAAGCCGAAAGCCAATAACAAAGGCAGTGCGATCAGCGCACATTTATTTGGCAAGGTGAGCGAGTTGAGAATGGACTTGACCGGCATGAAGTTCCCCTGAGAAATACGAACAATTGGTTGAATTCAATTGTGTCGATTCAGGGCGGTGTTCACATCCCTGCTGGAAGGGAACCCAAACTGGTTAGTTGTTAGACCGGCAGGGAGGAGAGCCCTTGCCAGCAAAGCCTCAAGGCAAGTAGGGTAAGCAGGATGTTGAGCACCATTTTGAATTTTGATTCAGGAATTGTTGACAACAGGCGCGCACCGACAATGTTGCCCGCCAGTGTGGCCAGGCCGATGCCCAGCAGCATGGGCCAATAGTCCAGAATACTGACACTGAGGCTGGTGAATGCAATGATCTTGATGCCATGTTGAATGGTCATGGCCATGCCGTGTGTGGCCACGACGGTTTCACGCTGCCATTCGGATTTTGGCAGAACGGACATGACCAAGGGCCCAGTTGCGCCCAGGATCAGGCTCAAGCCCGTGGTGCTGCCACCGGATAGGGCAGGGTGCCAGTTGCTCAGTTTCAACCAGTCTGCCTTCCAGGTGGCCAGTAAAATGAACAGCCCGAGCAGCACTTGCCCCAAGGCCACTGGCATGTACAAAGCCAGTGGCGTGATGGCAGCACCGCCCAGAATGGAGCCGAGAAAAAATGGCCTGACATACGCCCAGTTGATGTGCCTGTGTTGTACAAAGACCCGGTTGGTGTTGGACATCAGTTGTGCTGCACCGTGAAGGGGTATCAGCAAGGCAGGGGGTACGAATTGCGCCATGATGGCCAACAGCACCACACCGCCCCCCACGCCCATGGCCGCTGTGATGCTGGACGTGACAAAAGCCGCCAGGCTGAGCAGCAGCACCAAGGCCATGGTGTCCCCCTATTTGTTCAGCACTTCAATGGTGCCGATGCTTGTACCAGCCAAATCAAGCAGAATGGTGTGGGTACCGGGCTCGCTGGCCTTGATGCTGACGAGTGTGGTTTCGTTGCCGGGCAAGGGTACCCGCGCATCCAGGCCTTCCACGATCAGGGAATCGGTTTCATTGCTGTGTACCAGAAACTGGATACGCTGGCCTTTCTGAACCGTGGTGTTGTACGAACCCGTGGTCAGCGCACCATCAACTATGGACAGGGAGTCCAGCGCTTGGGCAGCGTCTTCCTGATTTGCCTGTGGTCGCTCGGGCGGGTTCATCCCTGTGGTTTGAACATAAAGATAAGCCCCAGCCAGCGTAGCGCTGGCCAGGCCCAGATAAACTAGTGCACGTTTGTTCATGGATTGATTTGAGTTCGCTTGGCGGTGGTTCTTTCCCACATTTGAATATACACCTCGGCGGAATTGTATAGCGCTTTCAGGGCTTCATTGCCACCTTCCAGACGCAACTCCTCAACCCAATCGGCCTTCAGGCCATAGTGCGCCTGCCCCTCGGTATTGGCATCAAACACACGCTCACCGCTGGTCTGTTTGTCGAATTTGACGGGTGTCACATTCGTGTTGAACACACCAGCCCAATCAGGACCTTGGAACAGGGTGAACGGGTAGCTGATCTGCGGCCTGTCTGCACCGCGAGGGCCAGCTTGGGCACCCAGGCCGTTGGTATCTGCACCAAAGCCCATTGCGAAATCGAATTGCTGGCTTTTCAAGGGGGCAATCACTTTCAGGTCTTCAGTCCAGCTTTTTGCATTGCCTTGGTAGGGGTAAATGATGCCGCCCGCCGCCAGAATTTTGCGACCCTGTTCGCGTGTAATGCCGCCGTGCGCGCCGTGGGTTGAAACCAAAGGATACTTCGGCATTTGGCGGTCGGCCATGTTGATCAAATCGCCCTTGATGCTCAGTTCCATGTGATCCACTTCAATAATCACCCCTTTTTCCATCAGGCGTTTGAATGCGTATTTGCCCAGTTCTGTCAGACCACGCCGATTGCATTGGCGCTGGTTTTCGCCAGTGGGGTAAATTGGCGCAACGCCCGGGTTGTTGGCGATCAATGCCTGGGTCACGGGATCATTGCCCAGGCCGGGTACTGAGGTCATGACAGCACCTGGCTGGCGAAGAATGTAATCGGCGTAATTGTTGTCGCCACCGGGGCAATCGTAGGTTTGCCAGAATGCACCAGTGTCCAGAAAGTTGCCTACGTTCAACACCGCGCCGTCGAAAATGCCGTTTCCGCCGAAGGCGTTGTCAAATTCATGAATGGGGAACATCTGGCGTACCCCCAAGGCATGAAGGCGATCCAGTTGTTTGTCGATTTCCGCTTCATCGCACAGGTTCTGGCCCAACTTGATGCCGCAGTTGAACAGATGCGAAATTTCAATGCCCAACACCACGGCCAGTTTGCCCTCGTTGATGACTTTGCGTGCCTCTTTGGGGCTGGTCACGATTCGAAACCAGCCTTTGCCTGGCCCCCCTTCCTGCGCATCAATGTAGCTTTCCAGTTGTTTGATGTAGTCAATTTGAGCGACTGCACTTTCCATTTCATTGCAGTTTTGAAGGGGCATGCCCTTGCTGACCTTGACTACATTACACAGAGTTTCATTTTCCACCAGGTTGGTCACAAAGATGCGAAGCCCCGCTTGCCAGGCACGTTCCAGCCACTTGTAGTAAAGCCCTTCATGGGTCAGGGCATCGGCTGCAGGCCAGGTGCGGAAGGTGGGCCAACCCTGTGTGTCGTGGGTGGCTTGGGGCGAGAATTTGAACAGGTTGTCCACCAGGTCCAACCTACCCATAGGGCCATGGTTGGCTTCGCAACTGCCCAGGGCCTGTGTCACACCGAACCTGTGGTGAGGGGTGCCGTGGTGGGCGCCACCCAAGAATGTGGTGGCGGTAATGTGGTTGTGTACGTCTGCAAAACCTTTCACTGCATTGGTCAGGCCCGCGCCTGCAAAGGTACGACCTTGGGTGTTGGTGGCAATCTCCGGAAATTCGGCACAGCCCGTTGATTTGACGAACTGGAACAGGGTTTCCTCGCTGTTGCCGCTGCTTTCAACGGTACCCAAGCCATTGCTGAAGCCTAACAAAGCCAGTTTCATGTTATTGCCGGAATTGGTGAGCGAAAAGCCGGCGCGACCTTTTTCGTCTTCCAGTACCGACCATTCAATTGCGTCTGAAAAGGCGGTGCCGCTTGATACGGGCGTGCCTGCAGTGCTGCCAACAGCGCGCATCATGGCTTTGTCGCGGTTGTAGATCATGTACTTGCCCAAGGCCGTCGGCTTTAGGTAGAACGGACTTGCATTGACCGCAGTGGCCTGGCTGACCCCGTAACTGCCGTCGCTGTTCATGCTGACGAACTTGTTGTTCCCCAACGATTGAATGGCCACGCACTGGTTGGCGATGTTGAAGGCCGTCGGACTCTCTTCCACCTCCGCTGGGTTGGTCGGCGTTCCTGTGGGGTTGCCAGCCAGTTCGGCATCCGAATTGCAGCCTGCCAATGCTGCGCACAACAGCAATGTGCCGAGAAGTACTTGTCTCATGTCTCTTCTTCCTGTGGTCGTTGTGACTCATGTGTTTCTTTTAAAAGGTACTTTCAGGGCAGCGAATCAGATTCAGCCTTATGTCGCCTACCTGACAAGGGGATGCATTTCAGAACCGGCAGGCCAATGCTGATGATTCGTGGGGGAAATTGCCTCAACCTTTGCAAGGCCAAACCTGAGATGCAAGAAGACGACAGCAGCAACGAGAAGAGACAGTGTGAAGAGCAGCGACGGCAATTGGCGGATGCGCTGGCTTTGGCTGAAAAACTACGTGTAGAGAATGAGTCATTGAAAAGCGACAATTCCAGTCTGACTCAGCAACTGGATTCACAACGCCTGGAAACCCAACAGATCCAGTTGATGCTGGAGCAGGCTCAACGGGATATTCGCATGCAATACCTGGCCGCAGTGAAGGCGTTTTCAATCCTGATCGAGTTGCGTTCCCCCCAGCTTGCAGCGCATGGTCGCCATGTGGCCGAACTGGCCAGGCTGATTGCCAAGGAAATGCACGCCACAGATGCAGCCCTGCAAGACATTTATGTGGCTGCACTGTTGCATGACATTGGCAAGCTTGGGTTGAATGACAACACCTTGTTCAAACCCGTGGTGGAGCTGAAGGGAGAGCCCCGCGTGGCATTGATGAAACATCCGATGAAGGCGGAATCGGTTTTTCATGGGTTGGCAGAGATGGCGCATGTGTCCCATATCATTCGGCATCACCACGAGCGTTACGATGGGCAGGGCTTTCCTGACGGATTGGCGGCCGAGAAAATTCCATTGGGAGCCAGAATTCTGGCTGTGGCCGAAGATTACGATGAATTGCAACTGGGCTGGTTGGCCACCAAAGAGTTTGATGAGCACGAGGCGCAGGCATTTTTGATGGGTGCTTCCGGCAAGCGCTACGACCCCAAGGTTATTGCCGTGTTGCCGGCCGCGCTTGAAAAACTGCGTGCAGCAGAGAAAGCCCACGAAAAAATTTTGCACGGCGAAGACCTGTGCGAGGGCATGGTGCTGTCACGTGATTTTGCGGGCCCTGACGGGTTCATGTGGCTGTCCAAAGACCACGTGGTGTCGAGGCATTTCATCGACAGGGTGCGGGAGGCAGAACAGTTGCACGGTGCGCCGCTGAAAATCTACACGGTGAAAAAGGCTCGTTAGGCTGGCCACCCCGGCGTGACTTGCCCACTCCGTAAGGCGTCTGCCGGCGGTTGTCTGGTCATCCCGATGTGGCTTGCCCATACCGCACTGAAAACCGCTGATCCCTTGTTGAACGAAGGCTTTGAATTCACCCAGACCGACAAAAAAGCGCGGTCGGTCCTGGGTGTCGCGCGTTGCGCGAACATTCACGCCTTGTTCAAACGGGGCGGTTTTCCTGAAAGTGCGGCATGGGCAAGCACACTGCCGGGATGGCCTGACCCGCGCCAGTTCATCAGCACTCAGCGAGTTGTCAATCCGCTGCGGTGGCAGGCAACCGGCGCAGGCCTCTCGCGAGCAGCTCAACTTGGTGGCCGCGTCTGCTCACCGCGCGATGAATCACCGTCGGGTTCCAGCCCACTCGGCAGCGACATTCCGATCGCTCCGCCATTCAAGAAAACCTGCCCGTTTGACCCAGTCTACTGCGTGTGCCCAGCGGGCAACACAGAAGCCCGGCCATGGGTTTTGCCGGGCTTCTGTGAGCAGTGGGTTGCGGTCAAAAAGGGATCAACAGGTTTTCAGGCGGGCGATTGGAATGCGCGCCGAATGGGCAAAGAACGAGACTGGCGGCTCGAGTTCGCGCCGAATGGGCATGAAGCAAACGGCGCTGGATTAACTCCCGCACTGTCAGGGAATCAGCACAGTGCACCCCGTCGTGCGTCGCCCTTCCAGTTCGGTGTGTGCCTTCACCACATCAGCCAAGGCAAACCGCTGGTTGATCTGTATTTTCACTGCACCACTGGCCACCACACCAAACATTTCTGCTGCACTTTCCAGCATTTCGGCTTTGTCCACCGTGAAAGATGCAACTGTGGGGCGGGTCAACACCAGTGATCCGCGCTCGGCCAGCCAGTTCAGCGGAACAGGGTCAACCTTGCCGCTGGCGTTGCCAAAGCTGACCATCATTCCGCGGGGTTTCAGGCAATCCAATGAGTCAATAAAAGTGGCTTTGCCCACGCCGTCATACACCACAGGTACGCCTTTGCCATCGGTCAATTCCTTAACGCGACTAACAATATTTTCTTCACTTGTAATAATTACTTCTTCGCAGCCATTCTCTTTCGCAACTTCGGCCTTTTCCCTAGTCGAAACCGTCCCAATCACCCGCACACCCAAGGACTTGGCCCACTGGGTCACAATGCTGCCAACACCACCCGCTGCGGCATGAAACAAAATGGTTTCACCGGCCTGCACCTTGTACACGCGTCGCAGCAAATATTGTGCTGTGAAACCTTTCAACATCATTGCTGCAGCTGTTTCATAATCAATAGCGTCCGGAATTTTCACCAGTGGGTGCGCCGGCATGTTTCGCACGGTGCAGTAAGATCCTACTGGGCCGGAACCATAGGCCACTCGATCGCCCGGCTTGAATTCAGTCACGCCTTCGCCGACTGCACGTACAACGCCCGCACCTTCGCTGCCGGGGCAGCAGGGCAGGGGTATTGGATAAACACCTGTGCGCCAGTACACCTCAATGAAGTTAAGGCCGATGGCCTTGTGTTCCACCTGCACTTCCCCTGCCTTGGGTTGGCCCACTTCCATGTCTTCCAACTGCAATACGTCGGGCGTACCAGTGGTGTGAAAGCGGACAATTTTTCCGGGTGTGGTGCTCATGGTGTAACTCCTTCTTTAGTCTTTTTCATGCTCAGCAAGGCCACGCCCAGAATAACCAGCGCGGTGCCCGCGGCATGCCAAATGGTAAATGGTTCTTTCAAAATCCAGGTGCCCAGCGCAATCGTTGCAATGGGGCCAATCATGCCCAGTTGCGACACGCGGGGTGCACCAATCAAACTGATGGCGGTCATGACTGCAAACACAGGTACAAAGGTGCAGAACACCGCATTCACCAGCGACCACCCCCACACCGGCAAGGGTTGTTCAAGAATAATACTCATGGGCTGCTGCACGTTGATCTGTACCAGAATGGCGGTGGCGGAAACCAGTGTGGCCATGGCTGTTACGCGAATGGTGCCTAGTCGTTTGAGCAAACGCTCGCCCACAATCAGGTAGCTGGCATAGCAAACTGCTGACACGAAAACCAGCAGAACGCCAAGCGCGGTGTTGTCACCAATCAACACGGTTTCGTGGCCGTACACCACCGCAAGCCCAACATAACTCAAGGCCATGCACATGAGTTGCCAAGGTTCGGGCCAGCGTTGTCTGATTGCACAGGAAATCAGAAGCACGATCGACGGGTAGGTGAACAGAATCAGCCGTTCAAGGCCAGCAGTAATGTATTGCAAGCCCATGAAGTCAAACAGGCTGGCGAGGTAGTAGCCAAGCAGGCCCGCCAGCGTGATCAGACCATAATCTTTCGCCGTCATTTTCACTGCATTTTTTTCGCGCAGCATGGTGAACACCAGTGCGCCCAAAAACAGCGGTAAGGAGAGCAACATGCGCATGGCCAACAGGGTGGACGCATCCACAGGGTAGGCATACGCCAGCTTGACCACAATGGCCTTGCCTGAAAAAAAGATGGCGCCCAAGAGCGCCAAACCCACGCCCCAGGCCGTGGGTGATCGTTCCAGTAAAGCGCGCGTTCGGCTCAAGGCTTGGGCGTGCTTTTACAAACGTTTGATGAGGCTGGAAGTATCCCAGCGCTGACCACCCATGCCTTGCACTTCAGCATAAAACTGGTCCACCAAGGCAGTCACGGGCAACTGAGAACCATTGCGGCGGGCCTCTTCAAGCACCAGGCTCAGGTCTTTGCGCATCCAGTCCACAGCGAAGCCGAAATCAAATTTGCCTTCCACCATGGTTTTGCCGCGGTTGTCCATTTGCCAGCTTTGCGCAGCACCCTTGCCAATCACGTCCAGTGCCTTGTTCACGTCCAGCCCGGCATTCATGCCAAACTTCAGTGCTTCAGACAAACCTTGCAGCAAACCGGCGATACACACCTGGTTCACCATTTTGGTCAGCTGGCCGCTACCCGATTCACCCATTAAGGTCACGGCTTTCGCAAAAGCTGCAATCACATCTTTGGACTGCTCGAAGTCGCCATGGGTGCCACCACACATCACTGTCAGTTGGCCGTTCTCGGCACCCGCCTGTCCGCCTGATACAGGCGCATCGATAAAGCCGAAGCCTGCATCTTTGGCTTGATCAAACAATTCACGAGCAATTTTTGCGCTGGCCGTGGTGTGGTCGATGAATACTGCACCGGGTTTCATGCCGTGAAAAGCACCGTTGATGCCCGTGCAAATCTGGCGCAGGTCGTCGTCATTGCCAACGCAGGCAAATACAAAGTCCTGGCCCGCCGCGGCTTTTTCAGGTGTGGCTGCAGATTTGCCGCCGTGCTGTGCTACCCACTTTTCTGCCTTGGCCGCGCTGCGGTTGTACACGGTCACCTCGTGACCCGCTTTGACCAAATGACCTGCCATTGGATAACCCATGACACCGAGACCCAGAAAAGCAACTTTGAAACCCATATGAATCACCTGAAAAGTATTTGTTGTCAGGCAGACTGTAGCTGATTCACCCGAGTATTGCGCTTCGGATGATCCCTAGGTTTTGGGTACGTGTGTTGCGGGTGATGCGCTATACCCAGTGATTTCTACCCCAGAACAAATTTCGGATAGGGTGTGAGTTATTTTAAATTTGTACATACATTGTATTTATGATTAAATTTGAGTGGGATTGCGCGAAAGCGGATATAAACCGTCGAAAGCACCGCGTCACCTTTGAAGAAGCAAGATCGGTCTTTTATGATGATTTTGCTTTTCAGTTTTTTGATGACGATCACCCCGAGGGTGAAGCAGTGTTTTATTCGGGAATTTGATGATGAAGAAAGAATATGATTTATCAAAGATGAAGTTCATGAAAAATCCCTATGCTGGCAAGCTAAAAAAGCCAGTCACCATGAGATTGAGCGAAGAAGTGATTGAGTATTTCAAATCCATGGCCGAAGAGGCAGGCGTGCCCTATCAAAGCCTGATTAATCTCTATCTGAGGGACTGTGTTTTGCAGCATCGAAAAATTGAGATTTCTTGGGATACTCCCACACCATGAAAATCTGGGTTGACGCAGATGCATGCCCCGTCGCCGTGAAGGAAATCATTTTTCGCGCAGCCGACCGCACCGGCATTGAAACCACGCTGGTGGCCAACCAGTACATTCGCACGCCGCCCTCGCGCTTCATCAAGCTGCTGCAAGTACCGCGTGGTTTCGATGAGGCCGACGATGAAATTGTGCGCCGTGTGGAAGCGGGTAATCTGGTGATCACCAGTGACATTCCACTGGCTGCGCAGTTGGTGGACAAGGGAGCGCAGGTTTTAAGCCCGCGGGGAGAATTGTTCAGCGCCGAGAACATCAAGGCCTTGCACACCATGCGCGATTTCATGGACACCATGCGCGCAAGCGGCATTGACACGGGCGGCCCACCCGCTTACAGCCAGGCGGACCGCAAAACATTCGCCAGTCAGTTCGACCGAATTATTGCGAAGTTTCCGAAAACTGCCTCCTGACTGGGTCAGGACTTTTCAACGGTGATTTCACTGATCACGATCACCGGGCTGGAATTGGTGTAGTTGGGGATGTCCGCCATGATTTCCTGCGCGTGCGGTCCGAATGCAGCCTGAAATGCCTCCACTGAATCAACGACCAAGTGACCCATGGCCACAAATGCCGGGGCATCACCCGCGCCGCCAGCCAGGCCTTTGTCTACGGTGTAGTAGCGCAGGGCGCTTCCCATCTTGCTTTTAACCAGTGGCATGTGCGTGGTTTTGTAATAGTCGTGGTTGAAAGAAACGCCTTCTGCGTTGGGGTACATCACACTGACCTTGATCATTTTTATTTGTCTCCTCGACTGCTTGTGTTGAATGGGTAATCGTGCCCTTGTTTAACACGGCCGCGCCGGTTTTGCCAACAGGCCTGCAAGTTTCATGGTCGGGTGGCTTTAAATTTCATACAATTCCCAAACATTCAATACAACAGAGGCAACATGGCAATTCAATGGTGGGCCCACCGTGGCAGCGGGAAAGGCGAACTGGAAAATACCCTCAAAGGGTTTGAAATTGCATTGAATGCCGGTTTCAAGGCAGTTGAGTTTGATGTCATGCTGACCGCCGATGGCGTGCCCATGATTCACCATGACTGGGTGATGGGGCGCTGTGCACGGTCCGTCGACCCTGCCATGGCAGGTACTGACCCACTTACACCGTTTAACAGCCTTCGCGCGCGTGACCTGCGCCATTTCGATGTGAAGGGTGAAGCCATCCCCAGTCTGGCCGACACACTTGCTTTTTGTTTGCAAAACGGCCTGCAGGCCAATGTGGAATTGAAAGCAAACAACCCCGCCAATGCCATCGCTTTAGGCCGTGCTGTACTGGCAGCCCTTGAGCAGTTGCCCGTCGAGCAGCAAACCCACATTCAACAAAATTGGGTATTCTCCAGTTTTTACCACGCCAGCCTGTTGCCCTTGAAAGGTTTCGATCTGGCATTGTTGTATGAACAATTGCCCGACAACTGGGCTTTGCATGCGGACGCCCTGCAGGTCAGTGCCATTCACTTGCACTACAGCGGCGCAGATCCCACTGCCCTGCGACGCATCCACACCACCGGGCGGGTGGTTCGGGTTTACACGGTGAACGACCTGGAGCGGGCCAAGATGCTGCAAGCCTTGGGTGTAAAAGGGCTTTTCACCGATCGAATGGACTTTGCAAGTCACTCTTTTTGAGCCACTCGCCTTATAATCGAAGGTTAGACCAAAAACCAGATTCCGCTTTAATCAGGAAGGTAGCCCCAACATGAAAGTCGCTGACATCCGCGAAAAGTTTCTTGAATTCTTTGCCAGCAAGGGTCACACCATTGTGCCTTCCAGCAGTCTTGTGCCCGGCAACGACCCCACCTTGTTGTTCACCAACAGCGGTATGGTGCAGTTCAAGGATGTATTCACTGGCAAGGACAAGCGCCCCTACACCCGCGCCACGTCCAGCCAGCGCTCGGTTCGCGCAGGCGGCAAGCACAACGATCTCGAGAATGTGGGCTACACCGCACGTCACCACACTTTCTTTGAAATGCTGGGCAATTTCAGCTTTGGCGACTACTTCAAGGAAAACGCCATTCAGTACGCCTGGGAATTGCTGACCAAGGTTTATGGCCTGCCCGCAGAAAAGCTGTACGTCACTGTGTACCAGGAAGACGATGAGGCCTACAACATCTGGAACAAGCAGGTGGGCGTGCCCGTTGAGCGCATCATCCGCATTGGCGACAACAAGGGTGCGCGCTACGCATCCGACAACTTCTGGCAAATGGCCGACACCGGCCCCTGCGGCCCCTGTACCGAAATTTTTTACGACCACGGCCCCGATGTGTGGGGTGGTCCACCCGGAAGCCCCGAAGAAGATGGCGACCGCTACATCGAGGTGTGGAACCTGGTTTTCATGCAGTTTGATCGCAGTGCCGACGGCGTGTTGCACCCCTTGCCCAAGCCTTGCGTGGACACAGGCATGGGCCTGGAGCGCATTGCAGCCGTGTTGCAACATGTGCACAGCAACTATGAAATTGACCTGTTCCAGGCACTGATCAAGGCAGCTGCCCGCGAAATCACTGCTCAGGGCAACCTGGTCGAACTGGGCAACAATTCCCTCCGCGTCATTGCCGACCACATTCGCGCCTGTTCTTTCCTGGTGGTTGATGGGGTCATTCCCGGCAATGAAGGCCGTGGCTACGTGCTGCGCCGAATCATTCGCCGGGCAATTCGCCATGGTTACAAGCTGGGTTGCCGCAAGCCGTTTTTCAACGCCATGGTGGGCGACCTGGTTGCGGAAATGGGCGAAGCCTATCCTGAGTTGGCCAAAGCAGCCGCGCAAGTGCAAAGCATTTTGAAAGCCGAGGAAGAGCGTTTTTTCGAGACGATTGAAAACGGCATGTCCATTCTGGATTCCGCTTTGGGTGCTTTGCCAGCGGGAGGCACACTCGATGGCGACACCGCATTCAAGCTGCACGACACCTACGGTTTCCCGCTGGATTTGACGGCCGACGTGTGTCGCGAGCGCGAAATGAGCGTGGACGAAGCCGCCTTCGACGCAGCCATGAACAAACAAAAGCAGCAGGCCCGTGCGGCCGGCAAGTTCAAGATGGATGCTGACCTTGCTTACACTGGCGTGGCCACGGAATTCAAGGGTTACGACCAGCTTCAGGTGGCCAACGCAACCATCACCGCCATTTACGTGGACGGTACGTCGGTCAACAGCATTTCAGCGGGGCAGGAAGGTGTTGTGGTTCTGGACCAAACGCCTTTTTATGCCGAAAGCGGTGGCCAGGTGGGTGATCAGGGCGATATTTCCAGCGGCTCAACCTTGTTCCAGGTCGCTGATACCCTGAAGATTCAGGCCAGTGTATTTGGTCATCACGGTGAACTGGTGACTGGGGAACTGAAAGTGGGCGACGCCGTGGGCGCGCAGGTTAACCAGCACCACCGCAACCGCACCATTCGCAACCACAGCGCCACCCACCTGATGCACAAGGCCTTGCGTGAAGTGCTTGGCGATCACGTCAGCCAGAAAGGCTCACTGGTGGACGCCGACAAAACCCGTTTCGACTTTGCCCACCACAGCGCAATGACACCCGAGCAAATTGCCCAGGTGGAACGCATTGTGAACGAAGAAATTCTGGCCAATGCAGAAACACAGGCGCGCGTCATGGACATTGAAAGCGCGAAAAATGCAGGCGCCATGATGTTGTTCGGCGAGAAATACGGCGACACCGTGCGTGTGTTGGACATTGGTAGCTCGCGTGAACTGTGTGGCGGTACGCACGTGCAGCGCACAGGCGACATCGGCCTGTTCAAGATCACCAGTGAAAGCGGTGTGGCAGCCGGCATTCGCCGCGTTGAAGCCACCACCGGCCTGGGCGCCATGGAATTTGCCCAAAAAGCGCAAGCCCAGGTAGACGCCATTGCACAAAGCCTGCGCGTACCGGCGGCTGAAGCCACGGCCAAAATTGGGCAGATCATGGACCAGGTGAAAAGCCTGGAAAAAGAGCTGGACCGCCTGAAAAGCAAGCTGGCCGCATCTCAAGGTGACGACCTGGCCAGCCAGGCTGTTGACGTGGGCGGTGTGAAAGTGCTGGCTGCCAAGCTGGAAGGTGCAGATGTGAAGCAGCTTCGTGAAGCGGCAGATAAACTTCGAGACAAACTGGGCAATGCAGCCTTGGTGCTGGCCACGGTGCTGGAAGGCAAGGTCAGTTTGATTGCCTCCGTCAGCAAAGACGCCACAGCCAAAGTGAAAGCAGGCGACCTGGTCAACTTTGTGGCCCAGCAAGTGGGTGGCAAGGGTGGTGGTCGACCCGACATGGCGCAGGCGGGTGGCACAGACCCCGCCAACCTGGATGCAGCACTGGCAAGCGTGGTGGATTGGGTGAAGAGCAAGTAACAACAAACAAACCGCAGCAGGGCGCACCATGAGCAAAACCGTTTACCAGTACTGTCCCATGTGCGCCACGCCGTTGCATGAGTTGCAACATTCCGGTCAGACACGGATGGCCTGTGGTGGGGAAAACTGTGGTTTTGTTCAGTGGGGCAACCCGGTACCCGTGGTTGCTGCCTTGGTGGAATATGATGGCAAAGTGCTGTTGGCCCGCAATGCAGCTTGGCCCGCTCACTTTTTTGCCTTGATCACCGGTTTTCTGGAACGCAATGAAACACCGCAAGAAGGTGCCATTCGCGAACTGAAAGAGGAAACAAACCTGGATGCAGTCGAAAGCAGCCTGATTGGTGTGTACCCGTTTCCCATGAAAAATGAAGTGATTATTTGCTATCACATCAAAGCTGTGGGTCAGGTCAGCCTTTCCGAGGAACTGGCCGACTACAAGCTGGTGGAGCCTGCTGATTTGCGCCCCTGGCGCATGGGCACTGGCTTGGCGATGGCAGATTGGCTGCAGGCCCGTCAGTTGCCTGTCAACTGGATTGAATTAAAATAATTGTATTAATGATAAGCAGTAACCAAGGAGCATAGAGACATGAATTTTGACCGTGAAGTTGATGCCAGCGGATTGAACTGCCCGCTGCCCATTCTGCGTACCAAAAAGGCACTGGCCGAAATGCAAAGCGGGCAGGTGCTGAAAGTCACGTCCACCGACCCAGGCTCAGTCCGCGACTTTGCCATGTTTGCCAAGCAGACGGGCAATGAGCTGGTCGACCAAGCCGATCAATCCGGTGCATTCATTTTTTACATGAAACGTCGTTAAGTTTTAGTAGGCGCCTCATGAGTATTGTCCTTGGCAAACCAGAGGTGCCCAAACATTGGCTACTCGACGCCAATGTGTTGTTCTCTGAATGGACTCGCTGGTTGATGGTGGTGATGGCCCAAAATCACCAAGCCCGGCTTTACTGGACCCCCCACATTGAAAACGAGTGCTATCGCAATTTGCAGCGCTTGGGCCGTTTGCACCCGGACGACGCCGAAGCCGACCGCCTGACGTTGCCACAGCGTTTGAATGCCGAACTGCTGCCGCAGAACCACTTGCCTTACCTGGCGGATGTGTCGACGGTCGAGGAGAAAGACCGCCATGTAGCAGCATCTGCCCTGGCCTTGCGGCACCAGTTGCAACAGCCTGTTGGTTTGATTACGTGGAATCTGAAAGACTTTCCCCGAAAACAACTGTTGAAACTGGGTGTGGTGCGTTACAGCCCAGACGAGCTTTGCGAGGAATTGACCAAGCCCCTGAGCAACACACAGGCTTGCCTTGAGCAAACAGTTTGGGTCATGATGTGTGGGTTAAATACTTACAAGCCCCAGAATCCAACGGTGTATCAACAGAAGGCTCAGCCCCTGCCCACGCGGGTTGAAGAGTGGCGTGAGTTTCTTTCGCGCAACAAAATGCACCGCACGGCGAGGGTGTTGTGTCGGCAAAATAATCTACCCCGTTCTGGTTAGTCCTATAGGATGATGATCGTCCTATCATTGGTATACCGTCATCTTGAGGCCTGTATGCTTCGCCTAATTTACACTTCAGTTCAAACGCCAGGTTTCGACCGGGATGCTTTTGAGCACTTGTGTAATCAAGCTGCCCAAAAGAACAGGGAGATGGGTGTGCAGGGATTGTTGTTGAGCAACGGTGTGGAGTTCATGCAGTGTCTGGAAGGCTCCAAGGAATCTGTGGCGGCCATTTACCGCAAAATCGTCATAGACTCCCGCCATTCCGACATTCGTCTTCTGGTGTCTGAAACAACTGACGAAATATTGTTCAAGCAATGGTCCATGGTTGGGTTGGCCACAAAACCCCAGGCAGTATTGAGCGCTGAATCTATCGCGTACACTTTGCTTGATCATCGTCTATACCGCCCATGGAAATCCCTGGGCATTGGCGCGGCAGACCTGATTTTTGAATATGCCAAAGTGAAAGCCGAGCTTGAAAAGGCGGGTGAAATCACTTTGCTCAACAAAGTTTTTGACGTGTATCAACCTTGATGTAAGCAGGTGCAGTATGACAATCCGTTCCTTGTTCTCCGCGATCACCTTGATTGCGCTGGTTCCACTTTCCGCTCATTCCCAAACGCAAAATCTGGTCAAGATCACCCCACTGGGTGGCCAGGCAGGCGAGTTTTGCCGGTTCGACCGCGCCATGATCTTTGAAGACCCGAATGGCACCCGGATTTTGTACGATGCAGGCCGCACCGTGGCCGGCGCTGATGACCCGCGCCTGGGCAAAGTTGATGTGGTTTTGGTGAGCCACATGCACGGGGACCATTTGGGGGATCGGCACAACCCTGTTCCGAATGCGGGAAGTTGCGACAAACCGGATATTTCCGTCAGTGCACTGCCCAACTCAAACAGCGTGAACATTGCAGTCAAAACCGGCGCGAAAATTGTCACTGGCAGTGAAATGCCCTCATTTCTGGCCAACAAACTGAAGCAGGCTGGTGGCGATGACAAAAATTCGGTGCTGGTGCGTTTTGGTGCCATGCACAACTTGGGTGGTGTGGGTATTACCACCGTGCCCGCGGCGCACAGCAACGGCATTTCAGGCGATTTCGTGGGGCAGCGACTCGGTGAACTGATGAAAGAAGCGGGCATTACCGCCGAGGCAGGTCCTGCTACTGGTTACGTAGTGAAGTTCAGCAACGGCCTGGTGGTGTACCTAAGTGGTGACACCGGCATGACCAGCGAACAAAAAGCAGTTGTGGGTGAGTATTACAAACCCCATTTGGCCGTAATGAACATTGGAGATACGTTTACCACCGGCCCTCGTGAGGCCGCTTATGTCATCAATGAGTTGGTCAAGCCCAAGGCGGTGATTGCATCCCATGCCAATGAAGTGGCTACCGAAAACGGCAAGGTGATTGCAGGTACTAAAACCGAACAGTTTATCAAAGCCGCCAAGGTGCCAGTCCACGTGCCCTTGAGTGGCAAAACCATGAGTTTTGACAGCAAGGGCAAGTGCGCATCAGGTTGCTGATTCTTTACCCAAGGTCGCAGCAAATAGTGATTGGCAGTAAACCCCCATAAAAAAAGAGCACCGTGGGGTGCTCTTTTTTTGCTGGAAATACTTATTCGGTTCAACGGTTCAACGGTTCAGCTTAACCCGTTCAACCCAACTTGTTTAGCTGGCTTTCCAGTTTTTCAAGCAGGGCGCTGAATTCAGCAAGCCTTGCTTTTTCCTGGTCCACAACCGCCGCAGGGGCGCGGTCCACAAAACTGGCATTGCCCAGCTTGCCGTTGCACTTGGCAATTTCAATGCGGATTCTTTCTGCTTCCTTGCCAATGCGGCTGCGCTCGGCTTCCACATCCACTTCCACATGCAGCATCAGCTTGAGCTCGCCCACAATTTGAACAGGCGCCATGGAATTGGCGGGCAGAGCATCCACCACTTCAACGCCAGTCAGCTTGGCCAATGCCGCCAGCACCGGGCCTGTTTTTTCCAGGAAGGCGCGTTGTTCTGCATTGCCTTCACAGCTGGCAATCAGGGGTGCTTTCTCGGCAGGGCTCAAGCCCATTTCACCGCGCAGGGCGCGAATGGCGTCCACGGTGGCTTTCAATTGGGCCACATGCGCTTCCGCCTGTTCATCAATGCGGGAAGGCACACACATCGGGTAGCTTTGAACCATCAGGTTGGCTTGCTGGCCTTCCTCACGGCGGCCGGCCACCACGCTGACTGTTTGCCACAACTCTTCCGTGATGAACGGAATAATCGGGTGGGCCAAACGCAAAATGGTTTCCAGCACGCGCACCAGGGTGCGCCGTGTGGCGCGTTGCTGCGCGGGCGTGCCGTTTGCAATTTGTACCTTGGCAATTTCGAGGTACCAATCGCAGTACTCGTCCCACACAAACTGGTAAATGCTCTGTGCAATCAGATCGAACCGGTAGTTCTCGAAGCCTTGGGCAATATCCGCTTCAACGCGTTGCAGGGTACTGACGATCCAGCGATCGGCTTGTGAAAAGTCGAGGTAACCGCCTGGTGTGCAGGCGTCTGCATCGTGGTCACTCAGGCCGCAATCCTGGCCTTCGGTGTTCATCAGCACAAAGCGGGTGGCGTTCCACAGCTTGTTGCAGAAATTGCGGTAACCGTCGCAGCGCTTCTGGTCAAAGTTGATGTTGCGACCCAGGGTGGCCAGGCTGGCAAAAGTAAAGCGCAACGCGTCTGCACCGTAGGCAGGTATGCCTTCCGGAAATTCCTTGCGGGTTCTTTTC
>JAIXTE010000037.1 GCA_027484315.1 Burkholderiales bacterium
TTAGGCGCGAAGCGGCTCCGCAAGACGCTTTAGCGTTTGCGGCATCCATTGCAAGGTGGAATAGGAACGGCCACCGCTACAACTTGCACCTTGGGCGGGGCTGTCGGGACAAGTGACATCGGCAAGGCTTTGATGTGCGCCGTTCAGGCTGTCGAGACAAGTGACATGGCAAGGCTTTGATGTGCGCAGTTCAGGCTGTCGAGACAAGTGACATGGCGAGAATATGCCGTCGGGACAAGTGGCTTGGCCCGGCTTCGCTGATGCATGCGAGGCAACTTGACAGAAACTTCAGCCGTTGCTTCGTGCCTGCTTCGCCCCTTGGCGAATCAGCAACAAGATGGGAATCAGGGCGATCATCACAATCATCAATGCAGGCACGGCGGCCTCAGTCAACCTTTCATCCGATGCGAACTGATAGGAAACCACGGCCAACGTATCGAAATCGAACGGTCGAAGCACCAGGGTAGCTGGCAATTCCTTGATCACGTCAACGATCACCAGCAGCATGCCAGTGGCTACAGAGCCTTTAAGAACAGGCAAGTGAACATGCCAGAGAACCTGTCGCGGCGTGCGGCCAAGCACGCGGGCAGACTCATCAATGTGGCGGGTGATCTGCTGTAAACCAGAATCCACAGATTGCAAGGCAGCTGACGTGAAACGCACGTTGTAAGCATAGACAAGGGCCAGCACACTGCCCGTCAAGGCGGGAATTTGCCAGCCCATGTCATAGGTAAAACGGTCAATGGTTGCCAAGGGCAACAAAATAGCAATTGCCAGAATTGCGCCTGGCACTCCATAGCCTAAAGAAATCAGACGATAAATTGCGGTGACCCACCACACTTGGGCCTGTCGCTTCACGTACGCTAAAAACACAGCGAGAAACACGGCAACCAATGCAGCCACGCCACCCAGCAGGGCCGAATGATAGGCCCACTGAAAACTGCGTGCCCAGTCAATGGTGGTATCTACATGTGTCACCAAGGCGAGCAAGATAAACACCGGCAACACGAAACCCAAAACAAAGGGCATTGCAGACAAAACCGCCACCCACCAACCTTGGGCGCCCTTTAAACGCTTGCGCTCGATGGTGCTGCCTTTACCCGACTGCGTGTAAAACTGCGCCCTGCCCCGCGCCTTTGATTCCGAGGCAATGAGTACCAACATCACGACCAGTAACATCACGGCCAGCAGAGCCGCGCTGTCACGGTCTCCAAGGTTTAACCAGGTATTGAAAATTGCAGTGGTGAAGGTACGCACACCGAAATAGGACAAAGCACCATATTCGGCCAAGGTCTCCATTAAAACCAGGGTCAAACCCACCACCCAAGCTGGCCGGGCGACCGGCAAACCGACCTTCAGGAATGCACTGGTGGCACTGTGGCCAAGCGAACGAGCCGCGTCCAGCATTGATGGGCTTCGTCCCAGAAAGGCCGTGCGTGCCATGATGTAAACGTAAGGGTACAACACAAAACTGAGTACAAGAATTGCGCCCGTTGTGGAACGAATTTCAGGGATTTTGAAACCGGAGCCAAACACGCCGCGCAAGCTGCTGGCCAGCCAACCCGAATACTGAAGTGCATCCGTATAAGCGTAAGCAATGACATAAGACGGCATCGCCATGGGCAACAACAACAACCATTCCAGCCATTTACGACCAGGAAATTCGTGGGCAGAAACCCACCAGGCAGGCAGTACTCCCATGGTGCTGGTCAACACAACCACGCCAACACACAAATACACAGTTTGTAGAATCAGGTCGGGAAGGATTGTCTTTGCAAGGTGCGTCAATACCTGCGGAGCCTCGACCAGGCTAGCACCAGCCAAACCAAACAGGTAGACGAACGGCAGCAACAGCAACAAAGCCAACAGTGCAACAGAAATGCGACTTCTCAACCCCAAAGTAAACAAACAAACCGCCCAAGCATGGCAAAATAGAAGTGAGAACGATTTTACTTTAAGTTCAAGCAGTCCACCGAAATCAAAGGTGAACTGTGTAGTAAACAGACCCGGGCGCACCTGAAAAAATGAAGCAAACACCCGCACTAAGCATCAATAACCTGAGTATTCTTTACTCAGGTAGCAGCATTTCGGCCGTACACAATGTCAGTTTTGAACTGGCGCAGGGAGAAATAGCCTGTCTTCTTGGACCATCGGGGTGTGGAAAAACAACTTTGCTGCGCGCAATTGCAGGATTCTTGATGCCTCACCAAGGCACCATCGCTTTAAACGGTGAAAGCGCCAGCGAACCTGGCCGGGTTCGCAGCCCGGAAAAACGCAATGTAGGCGTCGTGTTTCAAGATTACGCGCTGTTTCCTCATTTGTCGGTCAGAAAAAACATCGAGTTTGGCCTCCACAAACGCAATGAGCAAGAAAAGCGGCACCGCAGCGGCGAACTGTTGGCCTTAATCGGCTTGGAGGCTTTGGCGGATCGCTATCCACATGAGCTTTCTGGCGGTCAACAGCAGCGCGTTGCACTAGCTCGCGCCTTGGCCCCCAAACCCACACTGATCTTGCTGGACGAGCCATTTTCCAATCTGGATGTGGAGCTGAAAGAACGGCTGACATTTGAAGTCAGGGAGATTTTGAAGGCCGAGAACATGAGCGCCATTCTTGTTACCCACGATCAACACGAAGCCTTCAGCATGGCCGATCGAATCGGCGTAATGCATGCTGGCGAGTTACAGCAATGGGGTTCGTCCTACAGCCTTTATCACCAGCCCAATTCACGCATGGTGGCAGACTTCATCGGCCAGGGTGTCTTTTTACCGGGCAAGAAAACTGAACAGGGTTTACAGATTGAACTGGCACATTTGCGGTTAACAGAGGACCAACTTCCCAACAACGATGAATTTGATGTGTTGATTCGCCCGGATGACATCATTCACGACGACGCCAGCCCCATGCAAGCCACAGTGGTTCGCAAAGCTTTTCGTGGTGCGGACTTTTTATATACGTTGATGCTGGAGAGCGGTGCACATGTACTGGCTTTAGTACCCAGTCATCACAACCATGCAATTGGAGAGCCGATCGGAATCAAGCTGGAACTTGATCACGTCATCACGTTCGACCGGCTTTGAAAAATCAGATCAGGAAAAATCAGATGAACCCGGCGTGGAACCTGGGAAACTGTTATCTGCATCAGCGCCCAAGGCTGAAGAACTAATGGACGTACCCGCACTGGCCGATGCGAAAAGCTCCGACGCTTCCTGAATGCCATCCGGATTGGAAAAATCAAGCGTCAACGGGAAGGCTTCAGGCGATGTAAACAATCCATCCAGGGTGGCTTCCAGTGCCAGGGAATTGCCAAAACCTGTCAAACCAGAATCAAAGAGAGTGCCGCTGTCAGTCTGCATTGCCTCAAGCAACGTCTGCACATCTTGCATTTCAAGCTCAGCCACAGTCAGGTTAACGTCGGCAGACAAATCCCCGAATAAATCATGATTGATCGAATTCAACTCCAAAACCTGAGCTTGGATATCCTGAATCAGTTGTGACAACTCATCATGGGCCAACCCACCGTTCAAAGCCAGTTGTAACCTGGGCAAGCTATTAATCAGCTCATGATTCAAGGCTTGTAGACCAGATTCGATATTCATATTGTCCATCATGGGCACTGATTGGGAATAAGCCAACAAACCGGGGTCCACACTGGCAATACTGGCCAGGCTTTCGAATACACCGGGATCGCTCACGCAAGCGTTGGAAATGCAGAGAAAGTCACCGAAACGTGCAGAATCAGTGGCAGAGTCGAGATTATTGGTGCCATCGAGACAATTCAACTGAATTCTATTGCCGCCGAACGACGATTCGGAGCGGTCAAAAAACTGGATTGTCGCTCCATTGCCAGTCTCAAACACCCCAGAAACCAGGGAGTCTGGCTGTGTGCTTGCTGAAAGTCGAATGGCGTAGTCGGACATGGATTCGAAATTGAATGGTGTAATTACTATTTTATACGAAACACCATTCAAATTGGATTCAAATTTACGCAATCCTTGGACCGACAGGTGTTACTTATTCGGATCTAGAGCCCCCAACAGACCGTCCAGCGCCCCGCCTTCTGTCCCCGCGGTCGAGGAAATACCACTGTTGGACAAGCCCAACAGGTCATTGCCGTCCGCACTTTCCCCGCCAGTACTCAATCCGGATAACAAGCCGAGGTCTGGCAACAAGCCATCGACAATATCAATCACTGGCTCGGTGATTGGATCTGTGATTCCACCCACGATGTCCGTAATTGGATCGGTGACTCCGCCCACGATGTCCGTAATTGGATCGGTGACTCCACCGACGATGTCCGTAATTGGATCTGTGATTCCACCCACGATGTCCGTAATTGGATCGGTGATTCCACCCACGATGTCCGTAATTGGATCGGTGATTCCACCCACGATGTCCGTAATTGGATCGGTGACTCCACCCACGATGTCCGTAATTGGATCGGTGACTCCACCCACGATGTCCGTAATTGGATCGGTGATTCCACCCACGATGTCAGTAATTGGATCGGTGATTCCACCCACGATGTCAGTGATGGGGTTGATTACCGGGCTCAAGTCCAGGTCGGGCAAGGAACCGACCAAAGTAGAAATGTTGTCGAAAGTCGAATCCATATTCAGCAAACTGCTCAATTGCGGATTGTTCGCTACGTCAATCGAGCCGATCAAATCGCTCAATGTAGAAGACACAGAACCAGCATCGTCAAAAATTGACACACCAAGGTCGGTGCTGGACAAACCCTCTTGTGCCGCAATCTGGCTTTGGATCTCGCCATCCAATCCTTCAAAAACCGGGTCAAATGTGGAGTTCAGCAATGCAATCTGGTCTGAAACAGCATCGATCGCAGCCTGCAAATTTTCGGGGCTGGGATTTTGCCCTAGAGCAGCAATCAAGCTCATCAAAGCATCAGTTGAGTCCGGCGCATCGGAAAGGCTGTTGAAACCAAAAAAAACAGCATTGGTGTCCATCCAGTTCGATACAGGAGAATTGCTGTTTGAGTCCATTGCAGCTTGAGTGAGCGGCAGGCTGTCTTGCAAATCGAGTGGATCAATGAGCATGTTTGCCTTGTCACCAACCGACGACAGCAACGCCGAATCACCGACTGCATTTTTTCCAAAAGTCACTGGAGCCGCTGTGGCCACCTGTGCAGCCATGGCCATGGCGCTGCCGAGGCCAGCCATGTCAGTCACTGCAACGGCACCCAGCAAACCAGCACCTGAATAAGCAGGAGCCAGACCAGAAAAAGAATTTCCGAAAGGGTGTGAAGTGTTCGGTAAAGACTTGGCTGACGTACTGAAGTAGCCTGAACTTGCTGCTCCAACCGATTCGGATCCAGTTGAATTCAAAGTGGACTGCAAAAACTGCATATTATCCGCAGCAGGGTTGGAAAAGCCCTGCTCTGCCAGTTCTATCGCCCAATCCTCGGCACTAAACTTGGTGTTTTGGCTATCGTTGCCCATGTTTGCAATCCCCTTGGGAATACCCTGTTCAAGCCAGTTTCGCAGGAATCATTTCCTGCAAACCGGTGAAATGAGGGCAAAAATCGCATCTGTTCAAACAGTGTGGGCAATTTACCGACAAAAATCAAGAATTTACCGATAGAAACGTGGGTCCAGTACGGGCGCAGGTTTCAGTGCCGGTCGAAGTTGTTTCTCAGCTTCACTGGCCTGCACACGACTTTTTGCGGATTCCTTTTCAATCTGCAAACGTTGTGCAGGCGTCAGTACAAAACCAGCCGCCTTGTTGATCTCAGTCTGACTGACATCAAGTCCCAACTTCTCGGCGATTTTCTGATCCGCAGGGCTGCTGGCAATATCAGCAGTGTCTTTCAAGCTGCTTTCCAATCGATCACGCTCGGGCAGCTTGGAGAAAAACAACTGGTACCAGTCCCCTTCTGCGCCCGGGGTGGGCATCATCAACCCCATGGCATGCATCAGCCTGAAACTTGCGTCACGAGCATCAAACACCGCATTGATGTAGGCGATCAACACGTTGAAATACTCGACCTGTGCGTCCAGCATCACAATGACGGTTTCACGACCAAAATCACGCAAGCGCTTTCTATTCTTGAAAACCTGCAGGGAATCTGCATAAGCGCCACGCAAGGTCACCGAACGAGACTGCCCGGCAGTCCATTTTCCCCACTGAAACCTCACACTTTCTTCGGTACGTAGACGCGCTGCAGCCAATTGCGCACGGCGCGTATCAATGGTCGCCGCCGCCTGGTTGATTCGGGCAACCTGCTCCCCACCAGAGAAAGCGTTGTATTGCAACCGCAAGTTCACTGAACTGTCGGTTTTGTCACCGGTAAATGGATCAGGCTCACCAAAAAACTGCTGGATACCCACAAGGTTCAATGAAGGGTAAAGACTTGCGTCTTCAGCAGTGAAATTGTGCCGTGCCTTAACAATCTGACTTTCAGCAACCCGAATTTCAGGATTTGAAAACAGGGCCTTGGTGACTGCATCATCAACACGGGGTGGGAGCATCGCACGGTCGATTTCCAGTTCAGGTACGTTGTATCCCTCGGGATACACACCAAAATATCGGAAATAAGTGGCGCGCGCCTCTTCAAACTGGCCTTCAAAATTGACCAGTCGATCCCGTGTAACGGCCAGTCGCGCTTTGGCAAACTGTGCGTCTGTTATGCCACTGCCACCCAGTTCCACGCGACGCTCTTCAAGTGCCAGCAACTGGGCCACTGCTGCTTCTGCAGCCCTTGAAGCTTCAACAAGCAAGGCATTTCGGGACAAGGTACTGCTGGCCAGAAAACTCTCCAGCACCACATTCTGGATGGTTTGAACAAACTGCCCATCCGCGATGGTGCCGTCTGTTTCGGCAGCCTTGATGCGGGCCGAAATGCGACCCGCTGTGTACAAAGGCTGCGTCACGGTGATGTCAGTAGACTGCCGGTTGGTTACCGTGGAACTTGAACTTGCGTTCGCACCGACTGCGATTCTCGGAAAGTAGGCTGCTCGTGCACCGTCTTCGATGAATTGCGAAGCGTTCACGTTGATTCGCGATGTGACAATTTCCGGGTTGGTACGCAACATGTTGAGAAACCGGACCTTGCTCAATTCTTCTTTTGACATGCGGGCTGCTTCAGCAGGCTCAATTCTGCGCGCCCGGAAATCATTGTTGTCGTTGCCAATCGCGGGATTCAAAGGTACTGCTTGTTGAGCTCCAGCAGGCAAGGCGATTACACTCGCGATCAGCATGCAAAGTGCATTTCGGGTCCAGCGGACCCGCTCATACTTGTCCAGTAGTGTTGTCATGGTTACTTTAAGGTTCTCTGAAGGCTTCTTGCTTCAGCTTCAATACGGGCTTTAACAAATAATAAATAAAGGGTTGAGAACCGACATTGATGTCCACGTCTGCTGTCATACCGGGAGATATACGCAGAGGTGCCTCTGGCGTACCAAAGAAAGCCTTGTCAGTGCTGACAATCAAGCGGTAATGAGGACCGGTTTCTTCAGTGCCTGGATCGGTATCGGCTGCAATCTGGGTTACTTTTCCGGACAATGTGCCATATCTCAGGAAATCGTAGGCAGAGACTTTGACCTCAGAAGGTTGATCCAGAGTTACATAGCCGCGGTCAGCAGGTGAAAGGCGTGTTTCAACCACCAGAATTTCATCCACCGGCACCACTTCCATGATGGGTTCGCCTTGACGAACCACGTTGCCAACAGCCTGTAACTTCAGGTTTTTCACCACACCATCAATTGGAGAGCGAATAACTGCGCGATCCCGTTGGTCACTGGCCCGGTTGATTTCGTCTTTCAAACTGGCGAGCTGTCGTTCCAGTGTGGTGAGTTCGTCTGCGGCGCGGCGACGAAACTTCCCTTCTTCTTCAACCCGGCGAGCTCTGCGTTCTCCAACAGAGGCCTGTGCAGAAGAGATCGTTTGCCGCATGGAGGCAATTTCAGCGGTGAGGCTGTCGTAATCGCGCTTCTTGGTCAAGTACTCAAGTTGTGAAACAAGTTTCTCGCGAACAAGCTCTCGGGTGATCTCGAGTTCACGCAACGTAGTAACAGCGCGGTTCTCCAACCCATCCAACTTGGCCTGCAATTCGCCTACCTTGCCTTGGTTACCTTGCATCTGGCTGTCGTTCACGCCGAGAATGCCTTGAAGCTCCGTGACTCGTGCAAAGTAAGTCGATTGTTCCGTGCGATACAAGTCAGGGTAATCGGCAATGATTTCTTTGGGATACTCAGGTGTTTTACCAGAGGCTTCCGCCAATAGTCTTGCGCGACTCATCTCAAGCGCGGCGCGACGACTTTGCAATTCCTCGATGTTAATGCCGGATGTAGCCAGGTCTAGCTGCACAAGCATGGCGCCTTCCTTGACCACATCGCCCTCTTTCACGCCCAGCTCTTGGACAATGCCACCTTCCAGATGCTGGATGGTCTTTACACGGGTTGAAGGAATGACTTTACCGGGAGCTGTAACAACCTGATCCACCCGAATAAACAGGGAGGCAAACAAAGAGACCGCAATAAAACCCAAGGCAACTCGGCTCTTGGTGTCAAAACCGCCGCCACTGGGTTTATACAGCGTGGGCATCTCGTAGGGTTTGAGGTCTTTTTTCCCGACCTCAGCCAATGCGTTGTTGGACTTCATGATTTCTCTACCTTCACTCATCAGGCCTGCGCAGCTTTTCCGCCAGCGTCCGAATTGGTTTCAATTTCTGCAGCATCATTGCCCAGTGTGCCTTTGATGGCGTCGTTGCCGACTTGAGCGGCCGCTTTGGGCGCTGCCGGAACTGCCTTGGGCACAGAAATGCCATACAGCAGTTTGAGCATTTCTGGCGTGGCGCCCACATGCAGCTTCGACGTCTTGTCCAGGTAAATGATCTTGTCGCAAATCGACATCAAGCGAACAGAATGCGTCACCATGATGATGGTCTTCACGGTGGCCAGGCTCTTGAACACTGCCATCAAATGGGTTTCAGCAGCGAAGTCCAAATCATTGGTGGGCTCATCCATCAACAACACGGGTGCATCTGACAAAAAGGCTTGCGTAATTGCGACCCGGCGACGCTGACCGCCCGACAAGCGATTGCCACCTTCTCCAACTTGGGTCATGTATCCATCAGGCATTTTCGCAATGAATTCATGCGCACCTGATCGCTTGGCCGCCAGAAGAATTTGCTCGTCGCTCGCATCCGGGTTGGAACGGCGCAGGTTTTCAACAATCGTGCCCTCGAACAACTGGGAAGTCTGAGGTAAAAATCCAATCCACTTTGCCAACTCCTGTCTTGAAAACTGTGACAGGTCATATTCGTCCAGCAACACCCGGCCAGACTGTGGCTCATACAATCCACGAAGCAATTTCAGCAAGGTGGATTTGCCGGCACCGTTGTCTCCAGCCAAGCCATAAATACCACGGGGACCAATTTGAGCGGACACGCTTTTTACAACTTCTTTTTGGGCACCCACGTGTTGGTAACTTACGTTTTCCAGTCGCAGCGCACCTGAAGGCATGGGCAAACTCAGACCCGTGTGCTGTTTCTCTTCATCCGAGCCAAACACCTTGTTCAAGCGGTCAGCTGCTTCACGCGAATGGGCAATTGAACGCCAATGACCAGTCAGCGCAGCCAAAGGTCCAATCGCCTTGGCAGCCAGCATGTTTGAAGCGATCAAACCGCCCACAGTCATCCATTGGTTGATGACAGCAAATGCACCCACTGCGGTAATAGCCACGTTGACACACAGCATGATGGACACAGACAGTTCGCGCTGGTCTTCCATTTCGCCATTCTTCTGGAACGACTCCTGCACCCACGAGTTGTAACTCGACACCCAGGCCCGCTTCGCCGACTCATCTTGCACCAGGCTTTTAATGGCTTCGCGGCCGCGGCAAACCTCAGCAAGTACCTCATCTCTGCGACGGGCGCGTGAAAACTCTTCAACACGACGCTTGCGGAATTCGCCAGCGCTGTACCAGGACAATGCAGCCAGGCAGGCCAAACCGATCAACACAACGGGCAATACTGGCAATGCGATGGTCGCAATCAGACCAATCGCGAGAATCGCAAAAGGCAAATCCAGGATGGTCATGGCCACAGCGCCACTCCAGACTACGCGCACTGTATCGACGTCCTTGAACAGCGAATACCACGATGCAGTGGAGCGCGCTTCAAGCTGTCGCAGAGGGATGGACAAAATCTTGTTCATCAGGCGGCTGGCGATCTGGCCGTCAATCTTTACAGCGGCCACGCGCAATACCCGGGCCCGGAATGAGCGGAGTATCAGGTCTGCTGCCAAAATAATGCCCATACCGATGAGCAAGGCAGTCAGGGTATTCAATCCAGATCGATAGATAACCCGGTCATAGACCTGCAGTGAAAAAATCGCGGGAAACAGAGCCACCAAGTTTACAAAAATGGACAGCAGCGCTGCACGCTTGAGCAAGGGGAAAGCCCCCCGTATGACACCTTCTACTGTCTTCGAATTATTGACATCAAGATTTTCAGACTCTGGCGACGAATCCCCCGACTTTTCGGGCTTCAAGCCGAAATTCCAGAGTGCCTCCAGCCTTTCTTTGAACAGATATTTAACCGACATTCAGAATTCCTTGGATTAGACAGCGCCCGCCGATCCAGCCATGCGCAGCTGCTGCGCCTTGAGCCTTTCAAGCAACACCAAATAAGAGGCGGTCAGACGGACAACTGCGGGCCGCATGGCTGCAAGTTGTTCACGGGTCAACCGCGACAGCGGATTTTCAAGTTTGGGGCCGGCTTCTGATTGAGAATCTAGGGCCTTGCACACGCGTTCAAACACGCTGCTCAGCGCAGCATCTACTTCGGCTTCAGACATGCTGGGGTACAAAACTTGCGGTTTTGAATCCACCAGGCTCAAACGCTCTTGCCAAGCCAATACACACTGGGACAAAGTGGCGTCCGATTTCATCTGGTTTTCAAACAGATTGCGTTCCACTCCTCGCATAACACCCAGGGCGTAATCCGCAGCGAGCCAGTTTTTTTCATCATCAGTCATATGAGGGCCCTCTTAAGCCAGGTATCCGGATTGTTCGGCATCTGTTCTACGCGCGTTACCCTTGGCAACGAGCGAAATCAGTCCTTCGGATTGAACTTCGTCATACACAGCCTTCAGTTCCATCAAGCCGCGACGCACCCAGGTTTTCACAGTGCCCAAGGGCACGTTCAAATGCTCGGAAATCTCCGCGTGGCTCATGCCATGGGTGTAGGCCAAGGTCAGCACCTGTCTGTACTTGCCATCCAGGCGTTGCACGCAGGCCTGCATCACCTTGGTAGTCTCTTTGTCATCGGAACTGACGGAGTGTGCTTCAAATACCAAGTCGGAGGTATCTTCATCCTGGTCAGCAAACTGGTCGATTGATATTGAATTAAGGGTATGGCTTTGTTGAGCAATCAAATCAAGTGCGCGATTTCTTACCACCTGGTGCAACCAGGTTTCAGGCGCTGACAGTTTGCCATTGAAGGTGTGCGCATAACGCCACAAGCGGATATAGGAATCCTGCAATACGTCTTGAGCCAAGCCCGGTTCTCGAACGATTCTCAACGCGACTGCAAACATTTTTCGCGACGTGAGTTGATAAAGCTCTTCGAACGCCTGTCTATCGCGATTTGCAATCCGTCCAATTAAAGAAGCAAGCTCTTCTTTCAACCTGGCTGTCCCCGCGATGTAGTCGTCTATATAAGTGTTAGGTACTGTTGATATCAATTTACAGCCGAGCTGGGCACTTGCTTCCATCAAAAAGGCCAAGTTTTAGGGCTCAAACCGCTGAATTGGGCTACTCCGCTTAGGGGAATTAATCCGCACCCTACCTCAGCTTAGGGATACTAGCAAAAGTTATGAATCCCGAACAGTACTTGCAGTGTCTATTTACTTACATAAAAGAGCGAAACCCCAAGGGCGGCGCCAGAGTATTGCTCACGTCAAATTTACCCACATTGGCTTGAATCCAAATTTTCTCCCCGACAGTACAAAACAAATAAGCTGGAACCCAATCTATTTTTAAAAGCGGGGCGTAAATGACCTTTATACCGAGCTGGCCCAGCCAGCCACACACGGGTGGGATTATGAAAAATGACAAGGGTTTGACCGGAAGACCACAACCCCAGCGTAGTCAGCCCCCCAATACAGCAGCCAATACGGGCAGAACTGTCAGCCTTCAGCCCATGTTTGTCACAAACCGGACAACCATTGAGGAAATCGACAACCACCTGTCGAGTGCTGAAACGCGCATCGTCGTGATCACAATCGAGAAAAGCAACCGACACGGCGAAACGGTTGTACAACATATTGGTTCCTGCTATTCCGATGTCAGGGTAGTGTTGGTGTGCGAAGGAACTGCGCAGGATATTCTTGCCCTGGCCTTCAAACCGGGAGTTTGGGCTTGCGTTAGTCGCCAGTCGTCTGTCGAAACACTGCGTGAAGCCATCGACACAGTTGCAACAGGTGTACGTTATGTCGCACCAGAACTGGTTGCCAACCGATCGATGACGCCAGCCACATCAGCTGACCGTGTGGAATCGGTCAACCAGCTTCATGCCCTGAGCGATCACGACGAAGGTACACAACTAACCCGCCGTGAGCGGCAAGTACTCACATTGATTGCTCAAGGCCGTCCACGCCGTGAAATTGCAGAATTGCTGAAGGTGTCGCCCCGTACAATCGACGCATACCGCGCGAGATTGCTTCAAAAGCTGAATCTGGATTCCAGCGTTCAACTGGTGAAATACGCCATTTCGACTGGAATGGCGAGCTAACTACACCCCAAGATAAGCGTCAATTACTACTGCAACCCTCGCACCAGTGCGGGGGTTTTTTGTTTGTGCGGCTAAAATGTCAGCTTTAAGCATATTTACATGTATTCAATATGAACAAAAAAGCTCTGGTGCTCTTTTCCGGCGGGCAAGACAGCACGGTTTGCCTGGCTTGGGCGCTCTCAAAATTTGACCAGGTGGAAACCATCGGTTTTGATTACGGGCAGCGGCACCGGATTGAACTGGAATGCCGGCTCACAGTATTGGATCGCTTTCGAGAAAAGTTTCCAGAGTGGGCTGGAAAACTGGGTGAAGACCGTGTAATCGATTTGAGCTGGCTGGGTCAGATTTCCGATTGTGCGCTCACTGAGGAACGAGAAATCGAACTGAGTGAAAACGGCTTACCCAACACCTTTGTTCCAGGCCGCAACCTGGTGTTCTTTCTGATTTCCTCAGCAGTGGCATATCGCCGTGGTTTGTCCACTCTAGTGGGTGGGATGTGCCAAACAGACTTCTCTGGTTACCCCGACTGCCGCGAAGACACATTGAAAGCCTTGCAAGTAGCAACAAATCTCGGCATGGCCAGCAGCTTCCGTTTTGAAACACCCCTGATGTGGATCGACAAGACCGAAACATTTCAACTTGGAGAACAACTCGGAGGAGAAAAATTACTGGAAATTATCGTACGCGACACCCACACCTGTTACACAGGTGATCGAACCCATGAACATGAATGGGGCTTTGGATGCGGGGAATGTCCGGCATGCGATTTGAGAAAACGAGGCTGGAATAATTACATTTCACAAAAGAATCAATAGCTTGAAACCAGAAAAAGTGACACGCCCGAAAGCCCCGACAGGCTTGGGTTTGCACACTTTTTAGGCAAGACATAAATAAATGAAATTATTTTGCAAAAACGTTTGACACAAAAAAAATTCTTGCTATAATTTCGTTCTCTCAACGACACACACGTTGTTGAAATGCGGGAATAGCTCAGTTGGTAGAGCGATACCTTGCCAAGGTATAGGTCGCGAGTTCGAGTCTCGTTTCCCGCTCCAAATTCCTAAGGGGAAGTGTTACACTTCCCCTTTTCTTTGCCCGCCACTTTTTGGCGGAACACCCTTGGCGGGGTGGCAGAGTGGTCATGCAGCGGACTGCAACTCCGTGTACGCCGGTTCGATTCCGACCCCCGCCTCCAAGTTTTTTATCCATCGGCCCGGGTGGTGAAATTGGTAGACACAACGGACTTAAAATCCGTCGCTTACCGTAAAAGGGGCGTACCGGTTCGATTCCGGTCCCGGGCACCAAAACAGCGCTTCAACACTGCCAATCGCGTACAATAACGCATTGCGTCCAGAACAACCTCAAAGAACAACACCGTGACACGCCGAATCCTTGTTACCTCTGCATTGCCGTATGCCAACGGCGCCATCCACTTGGGCCACCTGGTCGAGTACATTCAAACCGACATCTGGGTTCGCTTCCAGAAAATGCAAAACCACGAGGTGTATTACGTGTGTGCCGATGACACACATGGCACACCGGTCATGCTGCGCGCTCAATCCGAAGGAATAAGCCCGGAAGAATTGATTGCACGCGTCAGCACTGAACACCAACGCGACTTTGCCAGTTTCCACGTGGGCTTCGACAATTACTACTCAACCAACGCACCCGAAAACAAGGCCCATTGCGAAACCATCTACACACGGCTTCGTGACGCAGGCCTGATTCAAACCCGTTCGGTTGAACAATTTTATGACCCGGTCAAGGAAATGTTTCTGCCTGACCGCTTCATCAAAGGCGAATGCCCGAAATGTGGCGCGAAAGATCAATATGGCGATTCCTGCGAAGTGTGTGGTGCCACCTACCAACCCACTGAATTGAAAAACGCGTATTCCACCGTATCCGGCGCTGCGCCAATTCGCAAAAGTTCTGATCACTATTTTTTCAAGTTGTCTGACCCACGTTGCGAAAACTTTTTGCGAGAGTGGACACAAACCCCTGGCCGCCTTCAGGTTGAGGCCAGCCGGAAAATGCAGGAATGGCTGGGAGAGGAAGGCAGTGGCAAGCTTGCCGACTGGGACATCTCACGGGATGCGCCCTACTTCGGCTTTGAAATTCCTGATGCGCCGGGTAAATATTTTTATGTGTGGCTTGATGCGCCCGTTGGCTATTTCGCCAGCTTTCAAAACCTTTGCGAACGCATTGGTGTGGACTACCAAGACTTCCTGAAGGCGGACACCAATACCGAGATGGTCCACTTCATCGGCAAAGACATTCTTTATTTCCACGCCCTCTTCTGGCCAGCCATGTTGGAGTTTGCTGGTCTGCGTACACCCACCAAGGTGAATGCACACGGTTTTCTGACGGTTGACGGCGCCAAGATGAGCAAAAGCCGCGGTACATTCATTACTGCGGAAAGTTACATCAATCAAGGCTTGAACCCGGAATGGCTGCGCTATTACTTTGCCGCCAAGCTGAATTCAACGATGGAAGACCTTGACCTCAGCTTTTCAGACTTCACAGCTCGCGTAAACAGCGACCTGGTCGGCAAGTACATCAACATTGCCAGCCGCAGTGCAGGCTTTCTGGTCAAAAACTTTGAAGGTCGGGTTCTGGATTCAGCCATGGGCCACCCCCTGTTGCTTGAATTACGTGAACAGGCCGCAGCAATTGCCACCCATTACGATGAACGCGAATATGGCAAAGCCATTCGCGAAGTCATGGCCTGCGCGGACAAGGTCAACGCCTATGTCGACCAGGAAAAACCTTGGGAGCTGGCCAAAAATGCAGACAAGCAAACCGAACTGCAAACAGCCTGCTCCATTTGCCTGGAAGCGTTCCGCCTGCTGACCTTGTACCTGAAGCCAGTACTACCGGTGCTCGCCAGCAATGCCGAGAGTATTCTGGGGGTCGACCCAATGTCGTGGGCCGATGTCGGTACACCGCTGAACAGCAACACACCTGTTCAGGCCTTCAAACACTTGATGCAACGCGTGGATCAAAAGCAAATCGATGCACTGGTAGAAGCCAATAAGCAATCGCTGGCACCAGCCGCACCCGCTACTGTGAAAACCGAGGTCAAAAAATCTGCCAAGGACAAAGACACGGCGCCCGCAAGCGCAGGGGCAAGTGAACACATCAGCATTGATGACTTCACCAAAGTTGATCTTCGCATCGGCTTAGTGAAAGAATGCAAGGCGGTTGAAGGCTCAACGAAACTGCTTCAATTGACAGTGGATCTGGGCGAGGAAAAACCCCGGAACATTTTCTCCGGTATTGCTGCGCACTACCAACCAGAAAGCCTGCAAGGTCAATTCGTGGTGGTTGTGGCCAATCTAGCCCCCAGAAAAATGAAGTTCGGCATGTCAGAAGGCATGGTGTTGTGCGCAGCGTCTGACAACGACAGTGCATTGAGCACACTGACGGCCTTGGGTCAACTTACCCCGGGAATGAAAATCAGCTAAGGGAAACAATGGCCTCACCCCAGTTTCTGAAAACGCTCAAGCCTTTCAAGCCCCGCATCACAAGCAGCTTGAAGAACTACGACTCGCAGCGCTTCATGAAAGACTTGGGTGCAGGCATCACGGTTGGCGTGGTGGCTTTACCGCTGGCCATGGCTTTCGCGATTGCCAGTGGGCTGGAACCTCAGACAGGCTTGTTCACCGCAATCGTGGCTGGTTTCATAATCTCTGCCTTTGGCGGATCCAGTGTTCAGATCGGCGGACCTGCAGGCGCGTTCATCGTGGTGGTGTTGGGCATTGTCAACCAGTACGGCGTTGCCAATTTAATCGCCTGCACGCTGATGGCCGGAATGCTTCTTTTTCTGATGGGACTTACGGGGCTGGGAAGCCTGATCCGTCTGATTCCGGTCAGTATTGTGATTGGCTTCACCAACGGCATCGCGGTATTGATCGCCCTGTCACAAATCAAGGACTTTTTCGGTCTGAACATCCCGCCGGAACATGGAAATTTTTTCGAGAAAAACTGGGCTTTGTTACACGCCATACCTCGCCTGAACTGGTCAGCATTTATTCTGGCCAGTGTCAGCCTAGCCTTTCTTTTTCTGTGGCCAAAACTTTTCTCCCTTCTTGGCAAGAGTAGCACTACAGGCAAATTTCCAAAAATGCTTCAAAGTGTCCCAGGCTCCGTGATCTTGCTGGTAATTGGCACAGCGGCCTCTTTCGGAATGGGCCTTGATGTAGAAACAATCGGGAGCAAGTTTGGTGAAATCCCCCGTAGTCTTCCGACACTTGCCTGGCCTTCCATTGAAATAGCCAGTATCCAGACACTGGTTGGTCCCACTTTGACCATCGCATTTCTGTGCGCGGTGGAATCTCTACTTTGTGCCCGAGTCGCCGATGGAATCACTCACGAAAAACATGACCCCAATCAGGAACTGATGGCCCAGGGCCTGGCCAATATGGCCTCGCCCCTGTTCGGCGGCATGCCTGCCACAGGCACCATTGCACGCACGGTGACCAACATTCGCTCTGGGGGCAATTCGCCCGTTGCAGGCATTGTTCATTCACTCACATTGCTGCTCATCATGCTGGTGGCAGCGCCCTTGGCATTTCACATTCCTCTTGCCGTGTTGTCCGCAGTATTGATGTTTGTCGCGTATAACATGGGTGAATGGCGCGAGTTTCCAAAACTCAAGCAATACAACGCCGTGTATCGCGTCATCATGCTCGCCACCTTTTTGCTCACAGTTGTTGTGGACCTGACAGTTGCCGTGCAAGTCGGCATGGTGCTGGCTGCGGTTTTTTTTATTTACCGCGTGTCTACTCTCACGGAGTTCATTCCAATTTACTTGAAGGAAGAAGACCGCGACCATGGCATTGTGGCCTACAAAATTTATGGCTCACTGTTTTTCGCAGTAGTGGGAAAAATTGAAAACCTGATTCTGAATACTGAAAAGTCCACCAAGGTGCTGATTCTTGACCTGCACCAGACCATTTCAATCGATACCACTGCACTGGAATGTCTTGAAGAATTAAACGCAGACCTTCAACGGGCCGGCCACACCGTATTGTTCTGCGGTCTGAATCACCAGGCCCTTTCACTATTCAAACGCAGTGGATTTCTGGCACAACTGCTTCCGGGACAAATTCAGGCTGACTTTTCATCGGCAATGTCTCACGCACAAGAGATTTGTGTCGAGCATCAAGCCGGGGCCTGATAAAATACAAAAACTCCTTTTAAACCATTTATTTGGCACATGACCATGCAATATGAATCTGAAGCGACACAGTTCCTGACCCAGCTCAAAACCGAACGCCCTCACCTAGAAAATGAGCAGAAAAAAGGCCGTTCGCTGCTGTGGGACAAACAACTGGATCGCAAACTTCAGGAAGACTTCGCACAAGCCAAAGTGGCGCAGAAGCCCTACGTTTACCAGAACAAGTAAGCTGTCCGACACGTGAGCAACGGATTGGACGACGTCGGTGTGCTGACACCCAAGGACAGCACCCCAAACACAGTCGACGGTGTCGCCTTGGCACGCCTGTACGGCTCACCGCTGTTCAACGTACCGAAAGATCTCTACATTCCACCAGATGCGCTGGAAGTATTTCTGGAGGCTTTTGAAGGGCCACTGGACTTGCTGCTTTACCTGATCCGAAAGCAGAACTTCAATATTCTCGACATTCCCATGGCGGAATTGACTCGCCAATACCTCACTTACATTGAGGAAATTCGAACACGAAATCTGGAACTGGCTGCCGAGTATCTGCTGATGGCTGCCATGTTGATCGAAATCAAATCCCGCATGTTGCTCCCTGTCATTCCAAAAGATGGAGAAAACGAAGCGGAAGATCCTCGCGCTGAGCTGGCACGCCGTCTGATTGAATATGAACAGATGAAGCTTGCTGCCCAGGAACTGGACAAGGTGCCGCTAGTGGGCCGAGACTTCTGGATTGCCCACGCCTTTCATGACCCCAATACAGTTGAACGTTTTCCGGATGTCAATCCTGATGAACTGCGCGACGCGTGGCAGGCTATTTTGCGACGGGCCTCGCTGGTCAAGGCCCACACCATTTCGCGGGAAGAACTTTCAGTCCGCGAACACATGACCATGATTCTTCGCAGGCTTCAAACCCAAAAATTTGTTGAGTTTTTTGACATGTTTGATGTGGCACGCGGCGTACCTGTGGTGGTGGTCAACTTCATTGCCATGCTTGAATTGACACGTGAAGGCCTGGTGAAAGTCACCCAAGCAGAACCATTTGCGCCGATTTACGTGCGCTTGGGCTACGAGGCCACTGAAAGCGCTGCCACCGCAGCCTGAAAAAGGCGCACGCCTTCTTGGTTTGCGCAGGCGCACTTAACTTCTTCGTTTGCAAGGCGCACTTAACTTCTTCGTTTGCAAGGCGCATGCCCTCTTCCGCCGAAAGCCTGTCTTTCCCTTTTTTGAATGTCACACTGACTCACTGGATTCGGCAAAAAACATGGCCGAACCCAGTGTCGGCTAATCGCCGAACGTTGCGTGTGAAGTTCAAAACGGGCAGGCTTTCTCGAATGGCGGTACGAGGGCATTGCTGCCTTTGCAAACTTGAAGAACTGCGCCTGTGCGTTGCGGCTTGCGGCTTGCGGCCATCAATGAATCACCAGCATTTTCTCCGGCGCAAGTTCACAGCCAGGAGAGGGGTTCGTTGTCACCAGTGACTAATGGGCAGAAGTTCGCTGGCTTGCGAGGTGTTCGTTTGCTGCATCATCTTGCCGATTCAGGGCAAGGCTTCCCGGCTGATTCGCAGCGAGGGGCGATTCCGTCAGGAATCGATGCGAAGACGCTTCAAGCGTTTCGCATTCCCCAAGCCAGAATCAAGAAGTCGGGAAATCAGCCTTGTCCAAGGCAGGATGAGCAGCAAACGAACACCGAATAAGGCCTGCTCAACGAAAGCCATGAGCAGCAACGAATACCGAACAAGGCCTGCACTACGAAAGCCATGAGCAGCAACGAACGCCGAACAAGGTCCGCACTACGAAAGCCATGAGCAGCAACGAACGCCGAACAAGGCCTGCACTACGAAAGCCTCAGCCGAAGAAGTCCTTGACCTTGTCCATCCAACCTTTCGCTCGTGGCGAATGCTTGTCACCATCAGCTGTACAGGACTGCTCGAACTCCTTGAGCAATTCTTTCTGACGTTCAGACAACCGAACCGGCGTTTCCACCACGATGTGGCAAAACAGATCACCGGGATAGGAAGACCGAACCCCTTTGATGCCCTTGCCACGCAAACGGAATGTTTTACCGGTTTGCGTGCCCTCTGGAATATCAAACGAGGCCTTTCCACCCAAGGTTGGCACTTCAATCGCGCCACCCAAGGCCGCAGCCGCGAAGGACACGGGCATCTCGCAGTGCAGGTCATCGCCATCGCGCTGGAATACCGCGTGTTCCTTCAAGTGTACCTCAACATACAAGTCACCTGCGGGGCCACCGTTTACACCGGGCTCACCCTTGCCGCTCAGGCGAATGCGCATGCCATCATCAATGCCGGCAGGCACTTTCACTTCAAGGGTTTTATTCGTTTTCTTGCGACCCAGGCCTTCACAATCGTGGCAAGGGTGCGGAATCATTTTGCCGGTGCCATGGCACTTCGGGCAAGTTTGCTGAACACTGAAAAACCCTTGGGTCATGCGCACAGCGCCAGACCCGCCACAGGTCGAACAGGTTTCAGGCTTGGTACCGGGTTTGGCTCCACTGCCAGAACAGGTTCCACAGTTGTCCCACACGGGCACACGGATCTGGGTATCAAACCCTTTCGCAGCCTGCTCCAGGGTAATTTCCATGTTGTACTTCAGGTCTGAACCACGGTACATGGCAGACTGGCGTGAACCACCGCCACCACCGGCACGTCCTCCGAAAATATCTCCGAAAATATCGCCAAATGCATCAGAGAAATCGGAGAAACCACCCGCACCACCGCCACCCATATTGGGGTCAACACCCGCATGGCCGTGCCTGTCATAAGCAGCCCGCTTTTTGGCGTCGCTCAGCATTTCGTAAGCTTCTTTGGCTTCCTTGAACTTGGCCTCGGCATCAGCACTGTCCGGGTTTCGGTCAGGGTGATACTTCATGGCCATTTTTCGATAGGCCTTTTTCAGCTCATCATCTGTGGCATTTTTTTGTACACCCAAAATGTCGTAGAAGTCCCGTTTTGCCATGTCAGTCTCATTTCATGCAGCTTGCGCAGTTTGCGAAACACCGCTTTTATTCGTACAAAAAGGGCTTCACTGAGAAACCGCAAGAATGCAGCCAGCCAGTGTGCCCTTGGTTTCAGGCGGCGCCTTTAATGAGCGCCGCTGCCCACTTTACTTGTCTTTGACTTCCTTGAAATCAGCATCAACGACATCGTCTGCATCGTCTTTCTTGGAAGAAGACTGTGGCTGCTCGGCACCACCTGGGTTTGCACCCGCAGCAGCACCTTCCGCAGCTTGCTGCGCCTGCATGTCAGCATACATTTTCTCGCCCAACTTCTGGGCAGATTCCGCCAACTCCTTGGTGCGGGCATCAATGGCTTCCTTGTCCTCGCCTTTGGCTGCTTCTTCCAAAGCCTTGCATGCGGCTTCGATTTTTTCCTTTTCACCGGCTTCCAGCTTGTCGCCGTATTCGCCAAGCGATTTGCGGGTGCTGTGCACCAGCGCATCGGCCTGGTTTTTGGCTTCGGCCAGTTCACGGCGCTTGGCATCGTCAGCCGCATTGGCTTCGGCGTCTTTCACCATTTTCTGGATTTCATCTTCCGACAAGCCCGAGTTGGCCTTGATGACGATCTTGTTCTCTTTGCCGGTACCCTTGTCTTTCGCAGACACATGCAAAATGCCGTTCGCGTCAATGTCGAAGGTCACTTCAATTTGCGGTACGCCACGTGGTGCAGGTGGAATGCCTTCCAGGTTGAATTCACCCAAACTCTTGTTGTCGTTGGCCATTTGACGCTCGCCCTGGAACACCTTGATGGTCACGGCAGGCTGGTTGTCATCGGCAGTCGAAAACACCTGACTGAACTTGGTTGGAATGGTGGTGTTCTTCTCGATCATCTTGGTCATCACACCGCCCATGGTTTCAATACCCAGGGACAATGGAGACACGTCAAGCAACAACACATCTTTGCGGTCACCACTCAATACGGAGCCCTGAATAGCCGCACCTGCAGCCACGGCTTCATCGGGGTTCACGTCTTTGCGGGGCTCTTTGCCGAAGAAGTTCTTGACTGCTTCCTGAACCTTGGGCATGCGGGTCATACCGCCTACCAAAATAATGTCATCGATTTGCGATGCGGACAAACCGGCATCTTTCAACGCCATCTTCATGGGTTCAACGGTACGGCTGATCAGGTCTTCCACCAGGGCTTCCAGCTTGGAACGGCTCAATTTCGTGGTCAAGTGCATTGGCGCGCCATTGGCCATCGCAATGTAGGGCTCGTTGATCTCGGTTTGCTGTGAAGACGACAATTCGATCTTCGCGCGTTCGGCTGCAGCCTTGATGCGCTGCAAAGCGATCGGGTCTTTGGACAAATCAACGCCATTGTTCTTTTTGAACTCGTCGATGATGTGGTCGATGATGCGTTGGTCGAAGTCTTCACCGCCAAGGAATGTGTCACCGTTGGTGGACAGCACTTCAAACTGCTTCTCGCCGTCAATGTCAGCAATTTCAATGATGGACACGTCGAATGTACCGCCGCCCAGGTCATACACCGCAATTTTGCGATCGCCTTTTTCAGCTTTGTCCATGCCGAAGGCCAATGCGGCAGCAGTGGGTTCGTTAATGATGCGCTTGACATCCAGACCTGCAATGCGGCCCGCATCCTTGGTGGCTTGGCGTTGGCTGTCGTTAAAGTAAGCAGGCACGGTAATCACAGCCTCTGTCACTTCTTCGCCGAGGTAGTCTTCCGCAGTTTTTTTCATTTTGCGCAACACTTCGGCTGACACCTGCGGGGGAGCCAGTTTCTGATCACGTACGCTGACCCATGCATCGCCGTTGTCGGCTTTCATGATGGAGAAAGGCATCATGTCAATGTCTTTCTGAACCTCAGCATCGCCAAACTTGCGGCCAATCAGGCGCTTGACTGCGTATAGCGTGTTCTTCGGATTAGTCACAGCCTGGCGCTTGGCGGGCGCACCCACCAGAATTTCGCCATCTTCCATGTAAGCAATAATGGAAGGGGTTGTACGCGCACCTTCCGAGTTCTCGATGACTTTGTAGCCACCACCTTCAAATACGGCCACGCAAGAGTTGGTTGTACCCAAGTCAATGCCAATAATCTTTCCCATGAATTTCTCCGTAATTTCTGAATTCAAATGTATGTTGTTAGACCGGATATGGGGCTAAACCCCTCCAGTTCAAGGGGTTATTCAACCCCAGGTTTCATTTTTTATTGGGCTACAGACACCAAGGCCGGGCGCAACACCCTGTCATTGATCAAGTAACCCTTTTGCAGCACCGACACCACGTGGTTTGGCGCTACAGCAGGCTCGACCGAACTGCCGGGCACCATGGCCACTGCCTGATGCTGGTTCGGGTTGAATTTTTCGCCAACCGGGTTCAATACCACCACTTTTCCGCGTTCAAATGCCGCTTCAAGCTGACGCAGGGTGGCGGACACACCATCTTTCAATGCTTCAGGGGTCTGATTTTCAACGGAGAGCGCCATTTCCAGGCTGTCGCGCACAGGTACCAGTGATTCAGCAAATGACTCAATGGCGTATTTGTGGGCCTTGGCCACGTCTTCCTGCGTGCGGCGACGAAGGTTTTCCATGTCAGCGGCCAGTCGCAAGTACACTTCCTTTGACTTCTCAACTTCAAGGTAGGCATTTTCCAGCGCTGCCCGCAATACGGAGACCTCGTCCTGAGGCGCTTCGGGCTGCTGCGCAGCCTGCTCAGGCTGATCCGGGGTCGGCGTACCTTGCTGCTGACCTTCTGGGGCCTGTGCAGACTGTTGCTCGTCTGTGTTCGGCTTTCCAGTGGGTTCTGACATGTCTTTTCCTCCAAGTGAATTCAATGGAAGCAATCGATTCACGCATCAATCGCTCCTGCTCTGGACGGCAATTGGGGGCTTGAACATGAATTTCAAGCCCCCAATTCGATTGATTTGCTCTCATTTGCCGAAAAATACCCTGAATCGCTATTGCGCACCCATCTCTAGGGCCAGTTTCCGGCTCTCGGCCAATTCAAGTGCCATGGACTCTTCGTAACCCATATCAACCGGCCAGCCCTGCATGTGCTGGGCTGTAATTTCTGACAGCATGGCGGCAGAAAGGTCGCTGTCGTTCAGGCAAGGAATGTAATGGAATTCGCCACCACCTGCATGCTGAAAGTCTTCTCGGCCTTCCTGGTTGATCTCCTCCAGGGTTTCAAGGCAATCTGCCATGAAACCGGGGCACATCACATCAATCCGCTTGGTACCCGCCTTGCCCAGGGCCTCCAGGGTTTTGTCTGTGTAGGGTTCAAGCCACTTGGCTTTGCCAAAACGGCTCTGGAATGTCACACGGTAATCGCCTTTTTGCAAACCCAATTCCTCGACTAGCAGACGCGCCGTTTTGTAGCATTCGCAATGGTAAGGGTCTCCTTTGAGCAAAGTCATCTCAGGCACGCCGTGGAAGCTGAACAACAGCACATCACCACCTTCAAAATTCGGCCTGCCGTTGATCTGCCAGTGCTTGCGGACACTTTCGGCCAAAGCGTGAATGTAGGCCGGGTGATCGTGATAGTGCTTGACCAGGCGCAACTCCGGAATATTACGCACGGGTTTGGCCCAGTCGAACACAGCGTCAAACACAGAGGCTGTTGTGGCAGCAGCATATTGAGGATAAAGCGGAAAAACCAGGACTCGGTCATAGCCGTCTTTGCGAAGCTGATCCATACGGCTGGCCACAGACGGGTTGCCATAGCGCATCGCCAGCTCAACCCGAACATCCCAGCGACGTGCCTTGAAGGCCTCACTCAATACCCGCACTTGCCGCTTGCCAATCGCCATCAGGGGCGAACCTTCATCAGTCCACACCGTGGCATATTTGGCAGCAGATTTTTTGGGGCGAATTTGCAGAATGATGCCGTTCAAAATGATCCACCAGATCAATTTTGGAATTTCAACCACCCGTGGGTCCGAAAGAAACTCTTTCAGGTAACGACGCAAGGAAGGTGTGTCTGCATTGTCCGGCGTACCCAGATTGACAAGCAGTACAGCTGTTTTTTGGGGTGTGCCGTGGCGAAAAGGGGCTTCGGTGCGCATGGATACTGCCTAGTGAAAAACAAGTCTTGAAGTATACCGAAAGCGAACCGAGGTGAAACGGAACCCTAGTCCGGATCGGACAGCGCAGAAGAAACGAGTTTGGATGTGATATCCACAATAGGAATGAGTCGCTCATAGGCCATGCGTGTGGGGCCGATCACCCCCAAGGTGCCAACCACTTCGCCATTGACCTGGTACGGCGCGGAAATCACGCTCATTTCCTCCATGGGCACCAGGCTGGAATCGCCACCGATAAAAATCTGCACACCTTCGGCGCGGTTCGAACTCTCCAGCAGCCTCAACAAGGCGGTGCGCTGTTCGAACACCCCGAACATCTTTTTCAAACGGTCCATGTCGGTTGACAGATCCGACACGTCCAGCAACTTTCTTTCACCAGACAACAAGACGCCATCTGTGGCGCTTTCCTCGGATTCGGTACCCGCATTCACGGCAGCCTGCATGAGTTTGCTGATGTCCTGGCTGATCTGGTGCAGTTCTTCCGACAAACGTTGCTTGGCCTGCTGAAAAGTCAGACCTGCAAAATGCTGGTTGAAAAAATTGGCAGCCATGCTGAGCTCAGACTGGGTGTAAGGCTTTTCAACAATCAAGATCCGGTTTTGCACATCCCCATCAGGAGTCACAATAATCAGCAACACCTTTCTGTCCGAAAGACTTAAAAACTCCACGTGACGAAACAGGGCTGCCTTTTTGGGCGCAGTGATGACACCTGCGAACGACGACAGGCTGGACAGCAAATTCACGGCCTTGCTCAACACGCGGTTCGGGTCTTCGCGTTGAATACCACCGCTCAAGGCGGTTTGCACATCAATGGCCAGTGGTTTGACCGTCAACAGGGAATCAACGAACATCCGGTAACCCTGCGGTGTGGGCACGCGTCCAGCTGACGTGTGTGGCGACACCACCAAGCGCAATTCTTCAAGATCAGCCATCACATTGCGGATAGTGGCGGGACTCAGATCCAGCGTAGACCACTTGGACAAGGCCCGCGAACCCACCGGGCTTCCATCCGTGATGTACCTTTCAACCAATGTTTTCAATATGGAACGGGCGCGTTCGTCTATCATCAAGGTCACTTCAAATGCGTGTTGCGATACGATTGGGTTTCAGGCCCCACTTTACGACAAAAACAGGAACTCAAGAATGCCAAAACAGAAAGGGATGTGCATTGCTGTATTTGCAAAGCATGGTGCCTCCCCAAAACAGGCCATTTGGCGAAGCGTCGTAGACCTGTTGGCCGCCAATTCATTCAAGGTTCTGGTCTGTGACAACATGCTGAGCAGCACCGCATCCAAAAAAATAAAACTGGATGACGATCATCCCAATTTTGAATTCGCCACCTTGGCAGAAATCAAGAAAAAGGCAAAAATTGCGGTAATTATCGGAGGCGACGGCACTTTTCTTGGTACCGCGCGAGAACTGGCCGACTCCAATATTCCTTTGATCGGCGTTAACCAGGGACGCCTTGGTTTTTTGACTGATATTCGCCTTGACGACATCAACCCCACCTTGGTCGATACCATCAACGGCCAATCAGTTGCTGAATCGCGGTCTTACCTGCAAGGGCAAATATTAAGACAGGGCAAACTGGTCGAAAATCACATTGCACTGAACGACATCGTCATCAGCCGCGGCATTGTGGGTGGCATGGTCGAACTCCGCGTCGAAGTGGACGGCACATTCATGTACGACCTGCGGGCAGATGGCCTCATTGTATCCACACCAACCGGGTCGACCGCCTATGCCCTGTCAGCAGACGGTCCTATTCTGCACCCAAGCCTGGCGGGCTTGCTGATTGTGCCTGTGGCACCCCACGCTTTGACCAACCGCCCGATTGCCTTGCCACAACACAGCACAATCGATGTTTTTGTGACTGGGGGCAAGCAAACCGGCGTGCACTTTGATATGCAGTTCAACGGACGTGCCAAAGTGGGTGATCAAATTCGGATCAAGGTGTCACCACACCCTATCCAGCTTTTGCACCCGGCACGTTATGATTACTTCGCCATGCTGAGGCAAAAACTGCACTGGAGTGCAAGCCCAACAGAAACCCCCCACAAAACTCGAGGACTTAGAGACAGCGGCCATGCTAAGTAGTTTGACCATTCAGGATTTTGTAATTGTTGACAAATTGGACCTGCATTTTTCACCGGGCATGTCCGTGCTGTCGGGCGAAACAGGAGCCGGCAAATCAATTTTGATTGATGCGCTGTCACTGTGCCTGGGTGCACGCGCCGATGCATCCCAAGTGCGTGAAGGCTGCGAGCGCGCCAACATCACCGCAGTGTTCGAGATCAATCCGACTGCCAAAGCCGTTCTTGAAGAACAATCCATCGCCTGCGAGGAAGGAGAACTGCACCTGCGCCGTGCAATCGACGCCAATGGCCGCTCCAAAGCCTATGTCAACGGCACTCCAGTTCCTGCCAGCACGTTGAAAGAACTTTCTGAAACCCTGATCGACATCCATGGCCAGCATGCCTTTCAAACCCTGACCAAGCCAGGTGAACAACTGCGGTTGCTCGATGATTTTGGGCAACACCACAGCCTGGTACAACACACCGCGAGCGCTTTCACAAAACTTCGAAGTGCGGAAAAAGCCTTGAAGCAAGCCCAAAGTAGCCAGGAAGAAAGGGGGGCACGGCTGGAAAACCTGCAATGGAAACTGGAGTCACTTAACAAAGTGGCGCCCAAGACTGACGAATGGGAAATCCTGAGCAGTGACTTCGACCGCCTTAGCCACAGCGCCGAACTGATCGAAGGCACCCAACATGCCAGCGACTTGTTGTCGCAAGGTGAAAATGCCTTGCTGGATCAACTGACTCACGTCATAGAAAAACTAAGCCATCTTTCCTCACGCGACCCGGCACTTGAAGGCGTGGTCAAAACCCTGTCTGAAAGCGAAATCCTGATTCGGGAAGCCAGCTACGACCTGGGCAACTATGTAAAACACAGTGAACTGGACCCAGGAACACTTGAAGAGGTAGAGGCGCGCATGTCGCTGTGGCATGAAACTGCTCGCAAGCTGCGTATCCAGCCTGAAGACCTGCATCTTGAAATGGAAACTGTTCAGGCTGAAATCAAAGGTCTTGAGGATGGATTTGATATCGAGAAGCTTCAAAAAGAATTAAGCTCGGCAAAACAAGCCTATGACACACAAGCCAGCGCACTTTCAGATGCCCGAAAAAAATCAGGCAAGCTGCTTTCTGAACGGGTTACTGAATCCATGCAAACCTTGAGCATGAAAGGCGGCCGTTTCCTCGTGGAACTGTCGCTTGGAGAGCCCAGCGCCAAAGGCAGTGACATCATTGAATTTCGGGCGGCAGGCCACCCCGGTGTAACGCCGCAAGCCATTCAAAAAGTGGCATCAGGCGGAGAACTGGCCCGGATCAGCCTGGCCATCACAGTGAATACCGTGGAAAGTACCCCGGTACCCACACTCATATTTGACGAAGTGGACAGCGGCATTGGCGGCGCAGTGGCCGAAACAGTGGGCAAATACCTTCGACTGCTGGCCAGCAACAAGCAGGTTCTTTGCGTGACCCACCTGCCCCAGGTGGCAGCGCAGGGGCACAACCATTACCAGGTCAGCAAAGACATATCAGAAGGTAAAACACGCTCGAAGATCGTTCAACTTGAACCTGAAGTGCGCGTGGAAGAAATCGCCAGAATGCTGGGCGGCCAGGTCATTACGCAGGCCACACGGACGGCGGCTATGGAGATGCTGAACGCCACCGACCAGTAAAAAAACTTTGCTTTTGGCCAACTACTTGCGTCGGTTCTCGCAATCGGTCTTTGTGCAGGAACCGTAGAGGGAAAGGGCGTGGTCATGAAGCTCAAACCCACGGTCCTTGGCAATCATTTTCTGGCGCCGTTCAATTTCCTCGTCGAAAAACTCCACCACCTTGCCGCACTGCACACAAACCAGGTGGTCGTGATGCTCACCTTCATTCAGTTCAAAAACTGATTTGCCGGTTTCAAAATGCTGGCGGGCCAGTAAACCGGCCTGCTCAAACTGCGTTAATACGCGGTAAACCGTGGCCAAACCGATGTCCAGATCTTCCTGCAACAGCAACTTGTAAACGTCTTCAGCACTGAGGTGGCGATGATTTCCGCTTTGGAACAGTTCCAGGATTTTCATCCGGGGTAGAGTTGCCTTTAAACCAATGCTTTTAAGATCCGTTGCTGTAGTCATGAGTTTGGTACCATTCCGAGGCTTAATCGAGTTCAACTAGCTTATGATAACGCCTTTGAAGGACAAGTTAACGCACCGGATAAGGTACTCTGTTCCAACTTCACATGCGAATTCACAAAACAATGCGTATTTTACGACTGAATTTGACCCTCTGCTCAGCATTGACGCTTTGGATCTCTGGCTGTTCCTTGATTCCCGACAACTATGTCCCCTCTGTGGTCAAACCCTATCGGTTTGACATACAGCAAGGCAACTTTGTGACGCAGGAAGACGTCGCCAGGTTGAAAATCGGTATGAACAAGGAACAGGTACGTTTCATTCTGGGCACCCCATTGCTGAACGATGCGTTTCACGCCGACCGTTGGGATTATGTTTACCGGCTTTTGAAAGCGGACGGGCAAGTGAGCCAAGCCCGCTATACCGTGATGTTCCAGAACGGTACGGTTAGCCGGCATGGAGGCGAGAACCTGCCCGCCACAGCCACGGACCTGATCGGCCCCGACTCGACTACAAAATCGTCAACCAAACCATTGCCTGCTGAAAAACCGGCAAACGATATCAAAGAATCGGAATCTGCAGTAGGCGGCTCCGACCGAGCACCCGTACTCAAGTAAAACGACATGACCAAGCCAATACAAATCGCAATCGCCGGCGCCAGCGGGCGCATGGGCAAAACCCTGATTGAAGCCATTTTGAATCATCCAGACTGTGAACTTGCCGGTGCATTTGATCAGGCAGGTTCTACAAGCATTGGTCGTGATGCTGGCGACTTTATGGGCATTGCGTCTGGCATTGCTGTCACAGACGATGCCGAAGCCGCGCTGAGCAATGCAGATATCTTGATTGACTTCACCCGGCCGGAAGGCACCTTGCACCACCTGGCTTTGTGTGAAAAACACAATGTGAAAGCAGTGATCGGCACGACGGGTTTTGAACCCAAGCAACTTGAAATGTTGAAAAAAGCGTCAAGCAACGTGGCCATGGTGTGGTCACCCAATATGGCAGTGGGTGTGAATGCCACATTCAAGCTTCTGGAAGTGGCTGCGAAAATACTGTCTCAAGGCTATGACATCGAGATCATCGAGGCCCATCACAGCAAGAAAGTGGATGCGCCTTCCGGCACAGCATTGCGTATGGGTGAAGTAGTGGCACAAGGCCTGGGTGTGGCCCTTGATGACGTAGGTGTGTTTGCACGGGAAGGCATTACGGGTGAGCGTAAAGCTGGCACCATCGGTTTTTCCACCATTCGTGGTGGTGACATTGTGGGCGACCACACCGTGTTGTTTGCAGGCATGGGGGAGCGCATTGAAATCACACACAAGTCATCAAGCCGCATGACCTATGCACAGGGTTCAATTCGGGCAGCGCAGTTCCTGATGAGTCACGACAACGGTTTGTTTGATATGCAAGATGTGTTGGGGCTGAAAACATTGTTTTAACTTCAGACCAAACCATAGCAAGTTGACGTAAGCACCTGTATAGTCTGGTTAAAATAATACTTGTATTCACCACCCGAATGCCACCTCTCAAAGATGGAGCCTGCCAATGACGCAATCCCTTCTTGCGAAACTAGATGAACTTCAGGCCAAGGTCTCCACTTTGGCCAAAGCACTTGAGCAAAGTCGCCATGAAAGCAGATCCTCCAAGGAGGAAATTTCCAACCTGCGTCGCGACAATGAACGCCTTCAGAAAAAAGTAGTTCATGCGCAGGGGCAAATCAACCAGATGCTGAACCAATGGTTTCCTGAACTTGAATTGAACTCGGAGGAATAAATTGGAAGCACTCGATGTCAAAATCATGGGCCGGGAATTCAAGATCGCCTGCAAGCCCGAAGAGCGTGCAGCACTTCAACAGGCAGTCAATATTGTTGAAACCCGTATGTCGACTATTCGGGACACTGGAAAGGTTGTAGGGCTTGATAAAATTGCAGTGATGGCTGCATTACAAATCGCCCATGAGTCGCTCGTTGGGAGTAATCCTTCTAACCCTGTTTTAGGACTGGACATTGAGACGATTGAGCGTAAAATCAAAGCTATCGAACAAATCGCTGAAGCGGGTCTGGAAGACCAGTCCGGCAAGCCAAAAATAGCAGATTTGTTCAATTAAAGAATTTGTTTTATCTCTGCCGTGTTTGTATTGGTCAGTATTCCGTGAACCAATATCTGTGATCCCGGTTGCGGACGTTTCAGGGTCGGTGTGATTCCCTCTTAGTCAGGGAAACCTGAAGACCCTAACACTGCGACCCACTTGAACCTTAGGTTCAGGGATCGGGCCAGTATGGCATCGGCAGAGACCCCACACCGGGGCGATTGAACATTGGTTCAATCGCCTCTTTTTTTGTTCAAAACAGGTTATGCGATCATGCTGGATCCGGTTTTCATAGTGTCACTGCTTATTCTGGGCGTTTTCAGCGGGCTGCTTGCTGGCTTGCTAGGCATTGGGGGCGGCATGCTGCTGGTGCCCTTCCTGACGTTCCTGATGGTAGGTCAAGGCGTACCTGTTGAACATGTCGTGCACTCCTCAATTGCCACATCACTGGCCATTATTGTGTTCACAAGCATTTCAAGCATGCGGGCCCACCACAAGGCGGGTGCAGTGCGCTGGGACATTGTCAAATTTCTCACCCCTGGTATTTTGATAGGCGGTTTCATCGGATCGAAAATCGTTTCCTTTCTACCCACCCGCGAACTGGCCTTGGTGTTTGGTGTGTTTGTCCTCTTCTCGGCCTACCAAATGTTTGCCGACAAAAAACCCAAGCCCACGCGCACTTTGCCCAAAGCAGCTGGATTGACTGGCGTGGGTACAGTGATTGGAACAGTGTCAAGTATCGTGGGGGCGGGTGGCGGCTTTATTTCCGTGCCATTCATGGTCTGGAGCAACGTGCCCTTGCGCATTGCAGTGGCCACGTCCGCAGCCCTTGGTTTCCCAATTGCCGTATTTGCAAGTATTGGTTATGTCGTCAATGGCTTGCACCTGGAAGGCATGCCCAACGGGTCGCTGGGCTATGTATATCTTCCGGCGGTGCTCTGTGTGGCCATCATGAGCGTGTTTTTCGCACCCAAAGGTGCGAAATTGGCGCACACGCTACCGGTCAAGAAGATCAAGCGGACATTTGCAATCCTGTTGACCTTCATTGCGCTGTCAATGATCTACAAAGCCAGTACCGGCTTTTAAATCGGGTTTCAAGACTTGCTGTTTTTCAGTCGTGTGGTCATGGTTTCAAGCCCGGTGGGTTTGTTCCTTGACCAGGCCAGCAGTGCAAAACCGCCCACGATCATGGGCACACACAGCCACTGCCCCATCGAAAGACCCAGCGACAAGGTGCCCAAAAACCGGTCCGGTTCGCGGGCAAACTCGACAATGAAACGGGCCGTACCATAACCGATCAGAAACCAGGCGGACACTGCGGCACGCGCACGGGGCTTGCTCGCAAACCACCACAAGCCGACAAACAATGCAATGCCTTCCAGACTCATTTGATACAACTGTGAGGGGTGGCGCGCCAATGCATCGCCAGCCTGTGGAAACACCACGCCCCACCATCCTTCGGTTGGGCGGCCCCACAATTCGCCATTGATGAAATTGCCCAAACGGCCTAGCGCCAAGCCAACGGGTACCGCGGGCGCCACAAAGTCCATCACATCAAAAAACTTCCAGCCTTTGAATCGTCCGTAAATAAAACAAACCAGCAACACACCGAGAAAGCCACCGTGAAATGACATGCCACCTTCCCAGATGGCCAATATCTCCATGGGGTTGGACAAGTAATAATCGGGCTTGTAGAAAATGACATAACCCAAGCGCCCACCGAGGATCACCCCCAGCACAGCCCAGGTCAGCATATTGTCAACGTCAGCCAGCTTGATGGCAGGGAACATGTGCAGACGACGCTTGGCCAGCATGATGAAGGCCAGGAAAGCCAACAGGTACATCAAGCCATACCAGCGAATGGCCAATGGGCCGATCGAAATGGCGATGGGATCAAACTCGGGATGAACAAACATGGGATGTCCGGAATATTAAAACGAATCAATTGTACTGCCCTAGGGACTACCCTTTGATGAATGAGTGGCTTCAGACGCCCAGCGGCAGGCCATAAAATGGTAAATTCTCGTTTTGCAATCAATTTCACCTGCGAGCTTTTGCAATGAGCATCAATCGACGTTCCAAGAACATCACCCAAGGCGTGGCCCGTTCACCCAACCGCGCCATGTACTTCGCCATGGGTTACAAAGACGAAGACTTCAACAACCCGATGATTGGAATTGCAAACGGCCATTCCACCATCACACCTTGCAACAGTGGCTTGCAGCCCCTGGCCGATGCTGCCGTGGCCGCAGTGAAATCGGCTGGCGGCAATCCTCAAATTTTCGGCACCCCCACCATTTCCGATGGCATGAGCATGGGAACCGAAGGCATGAAGTATTCGCTGGTCAGCCGCGAAGTCATTGCTGACTGTATTGAAACCGCGGTTCAAGGGCAATGGATGGACGGCGTGCTGGTTATTGGCGGCTGCGACAAGAACATGCCTGGTGGCATGATCGGCATGGCCCGCATGAACGTGCCCGGTATTTATGTCTACGGCGGCACCATCAAACCCGGCCGCTACAAAGGCAAAGACCTGACCATCGTGTCAGCATTCGAAGCTGTCGGTGAATTCACCGCTGGCCGCATGAGCGAAGAAGATTTCAAGGGCATCGAGAAAAACGCCTGCCCAAGCTCGGGTTCCTGTGGTGGCATGTACACCGCCAACACCATGAGCTCTGCTTTTGAGGCTTTGGGCATGAGCCTGCCCTACTCCTCGACCATGTCCAATATTGATGCGGAAAAGGTCACCTCGACCGAAGAATCTGCTCGTGTGTTGATTGAAGCGGTTCGAAACAACCTGAAGCCTCGCGACATCATCACCAAGAAATCCATTGAAAACGCGGTGGCGGTATTGATGGCTACAGGTGGATCCACCAACGCCGTGTTGCACTTTTTGGCAATCGCGAAAGCTGCGGACGTGGCTTGGGATTACGAAGACTTTGAACGCGTGCGCCTGCGCACCCCGGTAATCTGTAACCTGAAGCCATCTGGTCAATATGTGGCAACCGACCTGCACGATGCCGGCGGTATCCCGCAGGTCATGAAAATCTTGCTGGATGCGGGCTTGTTGCATGGCGACTGCATCACCATCACGGGCAAAACCATTGCCGAAACACTGGCTGACATTCCTTCTCAGCCTCGCGCTGATCAGAACGTGATCATGACCATTGAAAATGCCTTGTACAAGGAAGGCCATCTTTCAATTCTCCGTGGCAATCTGGCCCCTGAAGGTGCTGTTGCCAAGATCACAGGCTTGAAAAACCCTGTGATTACTGGCCCTGCCCGTGTGTTTGACGACGAGCAAAGCGCAATGGACGCCATTTTGGGTGACAAGATTACCGATGGCGATGTGATTGTGTTGCGTTACCTTGGCCCCAAGGGCGGCCCTGGCATGCCTGAGATGCTGGCACCCACTTCCGCGATTATCGGCAAAGGCTTGGGTGAAACCGTGGGCCTGATTACCGATGGACGTTTCTCTGGGGGCACCTGGGGAATGGTGGTGGGTCACGTGGCACCAGAAGCCTATGTGGGCGGGCCAATTGCCCTGGTGCAGGAAGGTGATTCGATTACCATGGACGCGCACCAGAAGTTGCTGCAGATCAACGTCAGTGATGAAGAACTGGCAAAGCGACGCTTGTCATGGGTCAAGCCAAAGCCACGTTACACAACCGGTGTACTGGCCAAGTTTGCTGCCCTGGCCAGCAGTGCCAGCAAAGGTGCCGTTACGGATGGTGATCTGGACCTGTAATTCGGCAGGCTGTGCCTACTTGAATGGAAAACCCCGACGAGCGCGTCGGGGTTTTTTTTTATCCAGTTCAAGCATTCGGGCCTCGAATTTGCGCTTCACCATTTGTTGGCGCTTGACGTCCAACCCCAGCAGGGGCTCTACCACCTCAAACCAGATGATCGCCATCAGAAACGGCACAGCGATGGAAAACCACGCCCAGTCGCTAACCGGATGAACTCCACCCAGTTTTAACGTCAGTAAAAGGACACCCAGTAATATAAAAATCATTCTGTTTCACATGACAAACAACGGGGTTGTCTGCCAAAATGACACCCTAGACGTTAATAACGCAATAACTGTAACAAGATGAGGAGTTCAGTATGATCAAGCAGATGGGTGTCTTGGCGATTGCAGCCACCATGGTTGCTCTACCATTGTCCGCCAGCGCCGACGAAGCATTGGCAAAAAGCAAAGCTTGCCTGGCCTGTCACCAGGTACAGAAAAAAGTAGTTGGTCCCGCATTTAAAGACGTGGCTGCCAAATACAAAGGCGATGCTGGCGCCGCGGCAATGCTGGCCACCAAGATTAAAAATGGTACAAAAGGCACATGGGGCCCAGTTCCCATGCCTGCACAAAACGTGACGGAAGACGAAGCCAAGAAATTGGCCACTTGGGTACTGTCACTGTAAACAAGCTGTTGCATGTCAAATTAAAAGGCCAAGGTACAAATACCTTGGCCTTTTTCATTCGGCAATGATCCGCGGATCAGGAACCGTCAAACTGAATCTTTTGTTTCTTCACCAAAGCCTGCATTCTTTCCATTTCTTTCTTGATTTCCGCAGCATGTTGGGCAGGGGAATTTCCCACAGGCTCAGCACCGCTTTCCCTCAAACGCTCCTGAACTTCCGGCAACTTCAAGACTTTGACAGTGGCAGAATTCAACTTTTGAATAATGGAATCGGGTGTGCCTGCAGGCGCGACCAAACCGTACCAGACAGGCTCGTTAACAGCGTCCAAGCCCAATTCCTTGAAGGTGGGCACATTGGGAAGATTGTGAACACGTGTTGGCCAGGCCACCGCCAAAGGGCGCAAGCGTTCTGACTTGATGTGAGACATCGACGAAGGCAGGTTGTCAAACATCATGTCAACAGACCCGCCCAACAAATCATTCAATGCAGGGCCAGCACCCCGATAAGGAACATGCAGAATGTCAGTTCCGGTTTCCAGCTTGAACTGCTCACCCACCATGTGCTGGATGCTGCACGGCCCCGATGTGGCGAAACTGAACTTGCCCGGGTTTTTCTTGACATGAGCCAAAAACTGCTTGAAATCCTGGGCTGGAAACTTGGGATTCACAGTGAGCACATTTGGCGACCCAGCCATATTGGTAATGGCTTTGAAGTCCTTGATTGGATCATAAGAAACCTTGGGATTGCAGGCGGAGATCACAGCGTGGGTTGACAGAGTGGAAACGCCCAAGGTGTAGCCATCCGGGGCGGCCTTGGCCACAAGGCCTGCGCCGATGCTACCGCCGCCCCCTCCCCGGTTGTCCACAATTACGGTTTGTCCCAACTCACGGCCTAGCTTGTCAGCAACAATGCGAGCCACGATATCGGTGGTACCACCTGCCGCAAATGGCACGATCAGGGTAATGGGTTTGCTGGGGTAAGTGTCAGCCACGGCCATGCCGGTTGAACAAGACAGCACGACAAGTGCTGACAGCCCTTTTTTGATAAAGCAGAAAGTCATTCTCTTCTCCACGTTCTATTGAATTGGGCGTTGCGATAAGCACGCAAACCCTGGCCGTGTCACAAAGCAGACCAAAGTTCAAATTTGAGTGGTAGGGATTTAAGAGAAGTTCGGGGCAAGCAAAAAATAATATAACAATTGCACAACAGGGATTCATTCAAACAATGAATCCCTGTTGAGTATCAATTAACCACTTTCACAGGAAACTTGCCTTGCGCATTGTAGGAGTTCAAGGTAACGGGCGCATTCAATACGTCACCTGCGTTGTCAAAGGCAATAGTGCCTATCACACCCTCGTGACGAATCTCTTTCAACTTGGACAGGTACTTTTTGGGATCTGCGGATTTGGCATTCTTCATGGCCATGCCCATGGTCATCACCGCATCATAAACAAATGGGGCATACACCTGAATATCGCGCTTGAATTGGGCCTTGAATCGCTTGTCGAAAGCGGGACCACCGGGCATTTTACTCAGGGCCATGCCGCCTTCGGCACACAACACGTTCGATCCCACATTGTCACCACCCAGACGCATCAACTCGGTGGTACAAATGCCATCGCCACCAATCAAGGTGGCCTTGATCCCGAGTTGTTTCATCTGGCGCAACATGGGGCCTGCCTGCGCATCCATGCCACCATAAAAAATCAGGTCCGGGTTCACACGCTTGACTGAGGTCAGAATGGCCGCAAAATCGGTGGCCTTGTCATTGGTGTAATGGCGTTCCAACACCTTGACACCTTTGGCCTGCAACTGGTTTGTGAAAATATCGGCCAAAGGCTGGCCATAACCGGTTCGGTCATCGATCACAACCACACGTTTGGCTTTCATTTCATCCGCTGCATACTTGGCCAGTGCCACACCGAGCACGCCGTCATGGGCAATGACACGAAACACGGACTCAAATCCCTGTTTGGTCACTTTGGGGGTGGTTGCGGAAGGCGTAATTTGAGGGATGCCACAATCGTAATAAATTCTTGAAGCTGGAATTGTGGTGCCACTGTTCAGGTGCCCGACAATGCCGTTGACTTTCATGTCACAAAGTTTCTGGGCAACAATTGCACCTGTTTTTGGATCAGCTGCGTCATCCTCTGCAACCAATTCGAATTTCGCAGTACCGCCATCCAACTGGATTTTCATCTTGTTCAGATCATCAATGGCCAACCGGGCACCGGACTCGTTGTCCTTTCCGTAATGCGCCTGCGGACCTGACAAGGGGGCAATGTGCCCAATTTTCACCACAACATCCTTGGCCCATGCCGTACCGCCTGAAAACGCTGCAAACAACGAAACAAACAACACTGACTGGCCCAATTGCCTTGAGTACACATTGCGCATAAATAGCTCCGTAAAATATTGGGTGGGTTCTTGCAATGTAGCATTGAAACTGTCATTTGCGACAGATCTCAATTAACTGACTTCATTCTGAATCAGTGATGTATCGGCACCCATGAATTGCACTATTCTTTTTCCTGAACACCTTAATTCAACTGGTCTGTCGGTTCATGGACATATTTGCACAACAAATCATCAACGGGCTGGTACTTGGCAGCATCTATGCACTCGTGGCTCTTGGATACACCATGGTCTACGGCGTGTTGGGGCTGATCAACTTTGCACACGGCGAAGTGGTGATGGTGGGGGCCATGGTGGCATTCAGCGCGATCACCTTTTTCATGGGTGTGTTTCCTGAGACACCAGGCTGGATCCTGTTTTTGATCGGAATCATTTGTGCCGTGCCGGTGTGCATGCTGACCAGTTTTACGATTGAACGGTTCGCGTACCGCCCCCTGCGAAATGCGCCGCGCCTGGCGCCACTCATTTCTGCAATTGGTGTCTCGATCATTCTGCAAACCCTTGCCATGATCATCTGGGGCAGGAATTACCTGATCTTCCCCACCACCCTGCCAACCGACCCCATCATCCTGCACACATTTGCACCCAACCCGGAAGTTGATTACGAAAGAACCCTGTCCATTACTCCGGTGCAGATTCTTATCGTTTGCGTGTCTGCCGCGCTGATGTTTGCGCTGACCTACACCATCAACAAAACCCGCCTTGGCAAGGCCATGCGCGCTACATCGGAAAATACACAAATTGCCAGCCTCATGGGCATCAACCCCAACACGGTCATCGCGGCGACCTTTGTGATCGGTGCTGCACTGGCGGGCGTTGCCGGTGTCATGGTAGCCACCAATTATGCGGTTGCACATTTTTACATGGGCTTCTTGCCCGGACTAAAGGCTTTCACGGCTGCTGTGCTGGGCGGAATCGGGAATATCTATGGTGCCATGCTGGGCGGCTTGGTGCTGGGCATCATAGAAAGCTTGGGGGCTGGTTATTTGGGGCAGTTGACGGGTGGTTTTCTGGGGTCGCATTACCAGGATATTTTTGCGTTCGCCGTATTGATTTTGGTGTTGACGCTTCGCCCTTCTGGTTTACTGGGTGAAAAAGTATCGGACCGCGCATGATGAACAACTCGGCACGTCGACGACAAATCGCAGGCTTTCTTCTGGTGGCAATCGCATTGGCAGCGCTGCCTTGGGCTGCAGGACTGTTGGGCAACAGTTGGGTGCGAATTCTCAATATTGCCTTGCTGTACGTCATGCTGGCCTTGGGTTTGAATATCGTGGTGGGGTTCGCGGGGCTGCTTGACCTGGGCTACATTGCATTCTATGCCGTAGGCGCTTATGTGTACGGCTTGCTGGCTTCACCCCACCTCACCGACAACTTTGAAGTGATCGCAGCCATGTTTCCGGACGGTCTGCATGTATCAATCTGGTTACTCATCCCATTGAGTGCCTTGATTGCGGGACTCTTCGGGGTGATGCTCGGCGCACCCACGCTGCGTTTGCGTGGTGACTACCTGGCCATTGTTACGCTGGGCTTTGGTGAAATCATTCGCCTGTTCCTGAACAATCTCAATGCACCACTGAACATCACCAACGGACCACAGGGCATCAACATGATTGAACCTGTGAATATTGCGGGCGTCCGCTTTTCTCGCACAATTGACCTGTTCGGATTTGAAATCCCTGCCCTGCACTTGTATTACTACCTGTTCCTGGCGCTGACACTGGTGATCATTGTGGTGTGCATGCGCTTGCAGCACAGCCGGATTGGTCGCGCATGGACTGCAATTCGAGACGATGAAATTGCAGCCAAGGCCATGGGTATCAACACGCGAAACATGAAACTGCTGGCATTCGCTCTGGGTGCCTCCTTTGGTGGAGTCGCAGGTGCGATGTTCTCAGCCTTTCAGGGTTTTGTCAGCCCGGAATCTTTCGGCCTGATGGAATCCATCATTGTATTGTGCATGGTGGTGCTGGGTGGCATGGGCCATATTCCCGGCGTCATTCTGGGTGCGCTGCTTTTGGCAGGTTTCCCGGAAATGCTGCGCCAGGTGGTAACCCCCGTTCAGGAGTTCCTGTTTGGTGCCGTGCTGGTTGATGCGGAAATCATCCGTTCCCTGATTTACGGCTTCACCATGGTGCTGGTCATGCTGTATCGCCCAAAGGGCTTGTGGCCACAACACAAGGGTCGACCCGATACGACACAGGTGCGCGCATGAGCAAGATCCTGTTCATGGCTCAAGGCCTGAAGAAACATTTCGGCGGCGTAACGGCCGTGGACGACGTCAACATTCAAATTGAAGAAGGTCAGGTGGTCGGTTTGATCGGACCGAACGGTGCAGGCAAAACCACCTGTTTCAATTTGATTACCGGGCTATACACTCCGGATGCAGGCCACTTTACCTTCAAATCGAAAAGATATAACCCGGCCTCTCCCAGTGAAGTTGCGCGTATGGGCATCGCCCGCACTTTTCAGAATATCCGATTGTTCAAAAGCATGACTGCGCTCGAGAATGTGGCGGTCGGCATGCACACCCGCACCACGCAAGGCATATTAGGGGCGGTACTTAAAACGCCTGCTCAACGCCGTGAGGAAGCTCGAATTGTTGAACAGGCCCAAGCCTGGCTGAACTATGTGGGCATCGGCGCGTTTGGTGATTACCTGGCGGGCCAGCTTTCCTACGGCGATCAACGCCGGCTTGAAATTGCAAGGGCATTGGCCAGTGAGCCCAGCCTCTTGGCCTTGGATGAACCTGCTGCAGGCATGAATGCCACCGAGAAAATTCGATTGCGGGATCTGCTGCTGCAAATTCGCGGAGACGGCAAATCCATCCTGTTGATCGAGCACGATGTCAAACTGGTCATGGGTATTTGTGATCAGGTCACCGTGCTGGACTACGGCAAAGTGATTGCCCAGGGAACAGCCGCCGAAGTTCAACAATCACCAGCCGTGATCGAGGCTTACCTGGGGGGACTGCACCATGGCTGAACCCATGCTGCGCGTACAAGGACTTACCTTGGCCTATGGCGGCATTCAGGCCGTCAAAGGGCTCAATTTCCACGTGAACAGGGGTGAACTGGTTTGCCTGATCGGCTGCAATGGCGCAGGCAAAACCAGTGCCCTGAAAGCACTGGCTGGTCTGCTGCCCTTTAATGCCCAGACAGCTGTATTCAAACACGACCTGAACTTACTGAACATGCAAGCGCACCAGCGCTTGCCCAACGGAATGGCCCTGGTCCCTGAAGGCCGAGGCGTGTTCACACGAATGAGCGTACTTGAAAATCTGGAGTTGGGTGCCTACTGTCGAAATGCAGATTCGCAAGGCAAAGCAGACATTCAGACCGATCTTGAGCGCATGCTGCTTGCATTTCCGCGACTCAAAGAACGGTTGAAACAATCCGCAGGCACCCTGAGTGGTGGCGAACAACAAATGCTGGCGATGGCGCGCGCATTGATGGGAAAGCCAGAACTGCTATTGCTTGATGAACCGAGCATGGGCCTGGCACCCTTGCTGGTGGAAAAGATCTTCGAGGTCGTGCAACAGGTCCATCAACAAGGCATGACCATATTGCTGGTCGAACAAAATGCACACATTGCCTTGCAGATTGCAAACAGGGCCTATGTCATGGATTCCGGTTTGATCGATTACGAGGGCCGAGCCAGCGACTTGATCAACGACCCAAGAATTCGCGAGACCTACCTGGGTCAAACACCTGCCTGATAATTTTTCATATTTATTCAGGCCAGTGCGCCCTACCCTGCATGCACTGACGTGTCGGCCAGTGAAGTAAAGGAATCGGCAAAAAACTCATCCGCTGGCAGACCACATGCTTGTGAAAAATCCCGCTGCGCAGACTCCACGACAATGGGCGCGCCGCAGGCATAGACTTGGTGGCCGCTCAGGTCAGGAAAATCGGCCATCACCGCCTGATGAACGAAACCGGTTCGCCCAGACCAAGCGCATTCGGGTGTGGCATCGGAAAGCACTGGCACAAACCTGAAATTCGAATGCGTTTGGGTCCACTGAAGCGGCAATTCCATCCTGTACAAATCCGCCTTGGTGCGAGCACCCCAATACAACACAAATTCTCGCGTGCTGTTCTTGAAAAATGCCTGTTCAAGCAAGGATTTGATCGGTGCAAACCCTGTGCCACTGGCCAACAGAACGACAGGCTTTGTCGAATCATCACGCAGGAAAAAGGTACCGAAAGGGCCTTCGAAGCGAAGGATTTCCCTTTCCTTCATGGTGGTGAATACATGGTCGGTAAACAGGCCGCCCGGCATGTGACGAACATGCAACTCGATACCGCCTTCCTGATAGGGTGCGTTCGCCAGTGAATAGCTGCGGCGGGAACCGTCACGCAGCATGAATTCAATGTACTGCCCGGCATTGAACTGCAACACCTCATTGGCGGGCAGTTGCAATTTCAGCACCGCCACATCAGCGGCAGGCTTTTCAATACTTTGCAAACGGCATGGCATTTTCTTGATGGGAATGTCGCCCAGCCCGGAAAGTTCGCGCACCTTCAACTTGATGGCACTCAGGGGCTTGGCACAGCAGGTCAGTACTTTTCCGCGCACCCGCTCCTCTTCACTCAATGCACGTGCCTGGTAGGTGCCGTAATCAACCTGCCCTTCCAACAACTCCGCCTTGCACGATCCACATGCACCATCTTTGCAGCCGTATGGCAAAATGACGTTCGCCCGAAGCGCCGCTGACAAAATAGTGTCATCGGCCTCGCATTCAAACTGTTTTTGACTGGGAAGTACTTCTACGTTGTGATTCATCAAACTGCTTTCCGTGATGTCGACAATCCCGACAGGGTGTTTTTCAAGCGCACATTGCCCCGGCGCTTTCGGCACAGCCGGATATCCATCGCAGGCTGCGGGCAAGTGGGCGTCGTGCTGTTAAGAACCTTTCCGAAACAACATTTTACAGCGACTTACCGACCATCTGCAGAAGGGCCCGCAAAGCGCAGTGCCATTGTCGCTGACAACGTTCGCCCCATGTGCCTGGATTTGAATGCCAAGGGGGATTTGTTGCGACTGATTTCACTGGGCCACCGCATTATCTGGATGGCGCCACCCGATGCCACCGTACCGGCAGATCAAACTCTCAAAAAACTGGTGTTGTGGGCTGCTGCACGTGCACGTGCGTTCAACAAGCCAGCGCCCCGAATCAGCTATGTGTCCACCACTGGGGTGTATGGCAACGCGCATGGGGAATGGATCAACGAATACACGCCCCTGAATGCGCAGTCGGAACGCGCCAAACGACGTGTACACGCAGAAACGCAATTGCGCCAAGGCTTGAGCAAAGGCGTACACGTTCATGTACTGCGTGCGCCCGGCATTTATGGTGACCATCGCTTACCGATTGATCGAATCAAAAACGGCACCCCTGCACTGGTTCAAGAAGAAGACGCGTGGTCAAACCACATTCATGAACTGGATTTGGGTCGATTGTGCCGATGGGTCAACTACAAGGGCGGGTCATTTGAAATCGTGAACGCCTGCGACGCGAAACCCAGCAAGATGGGAGACTATTTCGACTTGGTGGCCGATGCATTCAACCTGCCCCGCCCGCCACGATTTCCACGCGAGCAGGCACGGCAAATGGTCAGCCCAATGATGTGGAGCTTCATGTCGGAATCGCGGCGGATCGAGTCACGCAATCAGCAAAAGCTGGGGTTTCGTTTGAGATACCCCAGCGTGGCGAACTTCATTCAACAACGTTTGAACCAGAAACCCGAATCGGGCTCTGCATAGCGCTCAGGCAAACATTTTGCCAAGATTGTTGTCAATTTCTGCCTGGATTTTTCCCTTGAACGCCTTGAGCATGAACCCGAGGGAAATATCCAGAATGACTTCCTGTTCTGTCACATCCAGTGTTCCCTTGACGCCGCTGCGGGTGAAGTTCAGTGTGTTGCCTTGCCATTGGCTGTCGACCTGGAACTCCTTCTGAAGCTGATCTGCCAGCTTTTGTGCCGTTTTTTTGGCGTCTTCCAGAGAGAGATTGTGGGATTTGCGCGCGCGGATGTCTGACATGATTGTTCACTCTTCAAGGTGTTGTGCCGGTATCTTAACCCAGCCGTCGCCTACGCGGTAGGGAACCAAAAATCGAAAGCCATTTTTGATGACGGCGTGAGGTCGTTTTCAAAACCCACCACGCGTTTTGCGAATCGCATCTGCGAGTCAATAATACGTTTGAAGATTCGGCTGTTGGCAGATTCGCGGGCGATGATCTTTCGCCAGGCATTCAACTGCGCTTTCAAAATGTCATCGGGTGTTCCGAAATACCGTACCCCTTGTTTGCGCCGCATTTCCTCGTAGTCAGTTGAAAACCGGTCGGCTGCTTTCCAGCTCAGGTCCGCAGAAGAGGCCTGCAAGGCATAGCGGATAATTGATCGCAGCGCAAAGGACAAACCATCAAATCGCTCCTTGTTGAAAATCACTTCAAACACTTCGCTGCTTTGATGGAAACTACGGATCATGCACACCGAGGAAACACTGGGAAAACCGAGGGCCCTGTCTGAACTCGGGTTGTTGAATTCCGCTGCATCAATCAATCCCTTGTCCAGCCAAGGCACAATGTCTGCGGGCTGAAGCGCAGTAGTGTTCAGGCCAAGTTCCTTGAATACTTCAGCTGCAAGGCCAACCGCTCGAAACCTCAAGCCCTCAAGGTCTTTCAAATTTGAAATGCGGTTCTTGAACCATCCCAAGGGTTGAGGAGTTAGCGGCCCATACATGAACCCCTGAATATTCAGATTCATTTCCTTTTGAACAAGCTCGTCATACAGCTGCTGACCGCCGCCATATTGAAACCAGGCCAGAATCTGGTTTGAGCTCATGCCGAAACTCGGGCCACTGCCGAAAAGGGAAAATGCAGCATGTCGGTCGTGCCAGTAGGTAGGCACACCATGCCCGCCATCCAGTTGACCCTTGTGCACCGCATTTTGAATGCCGAATGCTTTCACGATGCTGTTGGCTGGATAGACATCAATTCGCAGTTCGCCGCCCGACATGTCATTCACCTTTTTGGCGAAGTCCTGGGCAAACTCATTGAAAATGTCTTTGGTAGGCCAAGTGCTTTGAAACTTCAGCACGATGGGCTTGCCAGCTTTGATCAACGCCGGGGGTTGAGCCTGAACAGGCACAACCAATGCACCCGCACCCACAGCCAGTGCCTGTTGCACAAAACGTCTTCGGGAATCGTCACTCATCGAGTCGTCGCGCATGTTGATTACTGCCCGACCAGAATCAAGTGCACCCTGTAAGGTCCATGCGCCCCAAGCACAATGGTTTGTTCAATGTCAGCTGTTCGTGAAGGGCCGGAGACAAAGTTCAAGGCACGCGGCATCAGCCGGTCTTGTGAACGCAAGCGGGCAAACGCGTCTTCCATGGTGTATACCACCTGGCTGGCGTGAACTACGGCGATATGCGTTTCAGGCAATAAATGAGTGCTCGCAGGCTCTTGTGGATTGCTCGCAAAGACCAGCGTGCCGGTTTCAGCCACTGCGCAGGCCACAGCACTGATTCCGATCAAATCGTCACCTGTGGGTGCACCAAGACGATTTGGCTGGGACAGCACAGACCAATCCAGGTGACTCAATGCTGGCCAAACCGCAACCGTGCCATTCAACTGCAAACTGGCCAGGTAATCATTGCAAGCCTGAACAATCCCCTGCTCGGAATCCACGCGGTGCAGGGTACACAGCATCGCTTTTGATCGCTCTTCAAAAAGAGCCACCACATTATCGACAGGCGCAGGTGCCGGACCACGGGTTTTGCGAGTCAGGTAACCTTGCGCAAGGATCCGCTCATTTGCATGCATTGATTCAGGCCTGGATTGCAGGCTGCGAATTCGCTTGAGAATTTCGGCTCGTGCACCGGAAGTATCCAAATCGTCATCGTTCAGGGACAGGCTCAAGATTTACCCTCAAATACGGCTTGCAACGGGAATGACAGAGTCACTCTATATAGGTATCGAATGTCCCCATTATAGAAAAACAAACTCCGTGTTGCGCCTAGGGTATGCCCCCATGTCAGTTGATCAATTCGAGCAGACGCTCCAGCCCAACGGTGCGTGATGGATTACAATATGACGTTACCTTGTTGAATCACACATTCTCACCATGACACACGTAGTTACCGAGTCCTGCATCAAATGCAAATACACCGATTGCGTGGATGTATGTCCAGTCGACTGTTTCCGTGAAGGCCCCAACTTTCTGGTCATCGATCCCGATGAATGCATTGACTGCGCCGTGTGCATTCCAGAATGCCCGGTGAATGCCATTTACGCCGAAGAAGACGTTCCTGCTGATCAGGTCAAGTTCATCGCAATGAACGTAGACTTGGCCAAAGACTGGCCAAGCATCACACGCATGAAGGCACACCTGCCCGATGCCGATGACTGGAAAGACGTCAAAGAGAAATTGCAGTATCTTGAAAAATAACAATTTTTCGGCAGTTCCATGAGTGAAGCTGAAGACAAATACACCCGGGAAACCATCACCAGCCTGCGCGTATGGGTTCCGGGAAAGTTGTTTTCCTTCACCTGCACCCGTCCTTCGGGCTACCGATTTACAGCCGGCCAGTTTGCCCGGCTTGGTGTCGAAAACCTTCTGAAACTGCCAGGCGAACCAGACATCATCTGGCGAGCGTATTCGATGGTTTCAAGCCCATTCGATGAACATCTCGAGTTTTTTTCGATCGTCGTGCCCAACGGGGCGTTCACAAGCCACCTCAGCCAGTTGGAAGTGGGCTCACCGATTTATATCGACAAAACCAGCTTTGGTTTCCTGACCACGAGCCGATTCGAATCAGGCCGCGACCTCTGGCTTCTGGGTTCTGGCACAGGCCTGGCGCCTTTTTTGTCCATATTGCACGACCCCCAAACCTGGCAGCAATTTAAAAATGTAGTTCTTGTGCACAGCGCCCGAACAACGGAAGAACTGGTTTACCAAGAGATGATCAACAGTTTCACCAGCCACCCTTTGCTGGCTGAACTGATTGAAGACATGGCACAGCGTTTCCACTACGTGCCCGTTGTCACACGGGAGGAAGCCCCCAACTGCTTGAATGAACGAATCACCAGGCTGCTTGAAAATGGCGCACTGGCGGCCAGTACAGGGCTCGACTTGAACGTGGACCTGAGCCGCTTCATGATTTGTGGCAATCCCGACATGGTCACTGATATTCGCAAGGTATTGAAAACACTTGGTTACTCACCAGCACGGCGGAATAATCCGGGAGAAATTGCGGTGGAGAATTATTGGTGACCGAACAATTTTGCAAACATGTTGCAATGCAGCAAAGTTTGCAAGATAATCGTCAGGATATTGACTCATAATTGTCAAAAAAGAACATCGCCAAAACGCCGGAGGCACCACATGCTGTATCAAATGCACGAATTCCAGAGAGCTTTGCTCAACCCAATGACCATTTGGGCCGAAGCGGGTTCCAAGCTCTACAGCAATCCGTTCAGTCCACTGGCCCACATGCCCATGGCGCGTCGTATCTCTGCCGGTTTTGAATTGATGTACCGACTGGGGAAAGAATACGAAAAGCCACAGTTTGGAATTACCACTGTGAAATGCGGCGACAGGGAAGTGTCGATTGTTCAGGAAATCGTTGAAACCCGACCTTTTTGCAAGCTGATCCATTTCAAGAAGATGGTGCCTGCAGAATCGAAGCCGTTGAAACCTCAGCCCAAGGTATTGGTGTTTGCTCCGCTTTCGGGTCACCACTCCACCTTGCTGCGCGACACGGTCAAAACCTTGCTGCAAGACCATGACGTATTCATCACCGACTGGGTCGACGCCCGAATGGTACCGCTCTCGGAAGGCGCTTTCCATCTGGACGACTACGTGCACTATTGCATCGGTTTTATTCAGTTGCTGGGGCCAGACGTTCATCTGATTTCTGTCTGTCAGCCCACGGTACCCGTGATGGCAGCAGTGTCATTGATGGCCTCCAACAAAGACCCCAAACAAGCCAAGAGCATGACCATGATGGGCGGGCCGATCGACACACGCGAAAGCCCCACCGAAGTGAACAACCTGGCGACGAAAAAACCATACTCCTGGTTCGAGAACAACGTCATCTATAGTGTTCCACACACCTACCCAGGTTACCTGCGTCGTGTTTACCCTGGCTTCCTGCAACACTTGGGCTTTGTCAGCATGAACCCTGACAAACATGCACAAAGCCACTACGACTTCTACATGCACCTGGTTGAAGGTGATGGTGAAAGTGCCGAAAGCCATCGCCAGTTCTATGATGAATACAACGCAGTACTTGACATGCCGGCTGAATATTACCTGGACACCATCAAGACCGTGTTTCAGGACCATGCCTTGCCCATGGGCACTTGGGATGTTCGCGGCCAACGCGTAAAACCTGAAGATGTCACCACCGTTGCATTGCTGACTATTGAAGGCGAGCTGGATGACATCTCCGGTCCAGGTCAAACCAAAGCTGCCCTCGGCCTGTGTAAAAACCTGCCAGCAGACAAGAAAGAGCATTACGAAGCCATGGAATGCGGACACTATGGTATCTTCAGCGGTCGCCGTTGGCGCGAGAAGGTTTACCCAAAAATCCGTGAATTCATAGCCAAGAATGCATGAAAAGCTTGTACAGGAAATAGACGACTTACTTCCTCAAACCCAATGCACGCAGTGCGGGTTTGAGGGCTGCCTGCCCTACGCCAAAGCAATGGCCAGGCGGGAAGCAAACATCAATCGCTGCCCTCCAGGTGGCACTGCAACCATCAATGCGCTGGCTCGTCTGCTCGAAAAACCCGTTGTTGAATTAGACAGCACCTGCGGCTCCACCATTGAACGGCACATTGCCAGCATTGACCCCCAACATTGTATCGGTTGCACCTTGTGTATCAAGGCCTGCCCGGTTGACGCAATCGTGGGAAGTAGCAAACGTCGTCATGCCGTGATAGCGGAATTGTGTACGGGCTGTGAGCTGTGCATCCCGCCCTGCCCTGTCGACTGCATTGAAATGTTGTTCATGCCTGAATTCAGCCATTGGGACCAAAATCTGGCTCATGCGGCCCGCAACCGCATGAACACGCGTGAAATTCGCCTGAAGCGTCAAAAGGAAGAACAAGCTGAACGACTGGAGGCCAAAGCCATTCACAAGCTTGATGAACTCGATGACTCCCCAAGCCCTGATGCCGCCGCCAAGAAAGCCGTTGTTCAAGCGGCACTTGCACGCGCGCGCGCTCGCCGCCAAGCGCAAACACCATGAACAAAGAAAAACGAACCGAGATATTCACGCGCTTTCAGCAAGCCAACCCGGAACCCAAAACGGAGCTGGAATACAGCACACCCTTTGAGTTACTGGCCGCTGTTTTGCTGAGTGCCCAAGCCACGGACAAAGGTGTCAACATTGCAACCCGGAAGCTGTTTGCAGTAGCCAA
>JAIXTE010000150.1 GCA_027484315.1 Burkholderiales bacterium
CGCTCCGCCTCCGCCTTCTCTGCCGCCAGACGCTCCGCCTCCGCCTCCGCTCTTGCCGCTGCCGCTCGCTTCGCCTCAAGCTTTTCAAATTGGCCGCGACGTACCCGCCTGCCGCGCGCGGCCGCCTGGAGCCGGACGGTGGAGGCTCGGCGGCTGACCCAGCGGGTTGCTGCGCGCTGCACGACATTGATCGCCTTTCCACGCAGTTTGAGTCTTTTGTCGAAGAGTTCTTGAACATTCTGCAGCGTCAGCACTAATCCACAGGAAGTCTATTCAATGAAAGCCGAACTTGGACGCAAATCCAGACGCGCCATGAACGAGATCAACGTGGTGCCCTACATCGATGTGATGCTGGTGCTGTTGATCATTTTCATGGTCACGGCACCCATGATCACCCCTTCGGTGATCGACTTGCCATCCATGGCGAACACCAACCCGCCAAAGCAAATGCGACCAATTGAAGTCACCGTGCGGCAAGTCGGGAACCTGGTCGTCAAAGACATGAAAACCAACAAAAGCACAGAGGTGGCGCTTTCAGATCTGGCTGCGGAAGTGAAAAAACTGCAAGGCGATGAACCTGACCGGCCGGTGGTAATTTCTGCCGAGAAAGCAATTCAATACCAGTCGGTGGTGGACGCCATGGACGCCTTACAAAATGCGCAAATCCAGAAAGTCGGTCTGCTGGTGAAGCCCAAAAGCAAATGAGCTCTGAATTGACACCGCCCAGCAGGGGCTGGAACTTCACCACAGCCCACCAGGACCTGCTTTCCAAAATGAGCAAGGAAAGCGGGCTCCAGTCGCGTCTAAATCCTCCAGTTGACCACACAGGTGAAAGAGCCGGTTTAACCGCTTCACTGTTGGCACACTTGGCTCTCGTCGCATTTTTCGTGGTCGGCCTGAATTGGAAAACGGAGGAACCCGCCGCTTTTGAAGCTGTGCTTTGGTCAGAAATACCAGCCAACCAGCCGATTGCCGTTCCCCAGCCAAAACCCGAACCGGTGCCTGAACCACCAAAACCGGAGCCCGTGGTTGAAACACCACCGCCACCCAAGCCGGTTCAACCACCCAAGGCTGACATTGAGCTTCCCAAAAAGGAAGTCAAACCCAAGCCTGAGCCTAAAAAACCTGAGCCCAAGCCGGAGCCAAAAAAGCCAGAGCCAAAGCCTGAACCCAAGAAACCCGAGCCAAAGCCTGAACCCAAGAAGCCAGAGCCGAAGCCTGAGCCCAAAATTGATCCCGAACTGGCCAAAAAACTTCGGCAGGAAGAATTGGCGCGTATCATGGGCGGAGCACCCAATACAGGCAGTACATCAGCTGGGAGCAGCCGGAACAAGGCTCAATACAGCGACAAAATTCGGCAATATGTTCGCAGTAAACTGGTGTTTCCCGGAGCAGACTCTGTTAACGGAAACCCGGAAGCTGTTTTTGAAGTCAAACAACTTCCAAGCGGCGAAATTGTGTCGATCACACAGAAAAAAAGCAGTGGATTGCCCGCATGGGACAGCGCCGTGGAACGTGCACTTCAGCGTTCAAGCCCTTTACCAAAGGCTGACGATGGCTCAGTCGAGCCAGTGCTTGTACTCTCATTCCGTCCAAAAGACGTTTAATTTTTAGTGAAACAATGAACTACGTTAAACCATCCATGCATTCAAACCCCTTTGTTGCCCTGTTCGGGCCCCTTCGCCGCTCTGCCTTTGCATTGCTGGCAATTGCCACGTTCATGCTGGCGTCTGGCCAGGCACACGCTCAGCTGAAAATCGACATCACGGGCGTGGGTACAAACCAGATTGCTTTCTCGGCTGCCCCATTTCAGGGCAATCAGGGCTTGCCGGAAGACATCAAAAAAATCATTGAGAGCGACTTGGTGCGCAGTGGCTTTTTTCGTTCAATCAATACAACCAGCAATGTGGAATTGAATGAAGCAAGCATGATTGATCCCAGCGCCTGGAAATCAATCGGTGTGGATGCACTTATTGTGGGGTCAGTTAAAAAACTGCCCGATGGTCAACTTGATTTGCGGTTTAATCTGCACGACACTGCGCAGCAGAAATCTCTGGGCAAATTCAGTTATGTGATTGCGCCATCCGCACTGCGCCTGCATGCCCACAAAATCGCAGATTTTGTGTATGAGAAGCTGCTGGGTGAAAAGGGTGTATTCTCAACCCGCTTGGCCTATGTTGAAAAATCCCCTGGCCGGTATCGCCTGATCATTGCGGATGCCGATGGTGCAAACCCACAAGTTGCCCTCGCCTCCAAAGAGCCTATCATCTCCCCAGCCTGGTCGCCAGACGGTACACAACTTGCTTATGTTTCGTTCGAAATGCGCAAGCCCGTGGTGTTTGTACACACCCTGGCCACAGGGCGTCGCAAGGCACTGGCGAACTTCAAGGGCAGCAACAGCGCGCCGGCTTGGTCTGCGAATGGCCAGCAACTGGCTGTGGTACTGACCAAAGACGGTGGATCACAGATTTTCTCGATGGGTGCAGAAGGCTCTGGCTTGAACAAGCTGACAAGCACTGCGGGTATCAATACGGAACCTGCCTACAGTCACGATGGTCGTAGCATCTACTTCACATCGGATCGTGGAGGCGGCCCACAAGTTTATCGAATGGGTACAAACGGAGGTGATGCATCACGCGTGACATTCGAAGGTGGATACAATATCTCGCCTCGAATCAGTCCCGATGACAAAACCTTGACATACGTGACTCGTCGAGATGGACAATTTAGAATAGCGGTTCTGGACTTGGCAGGTGGCACGGAAATGCTGCTGACCAATACAGGTCGTGATGAAAGTCCGAGCTTTTCGCCAAACGGACGCTACATTTTGTATGCGACCAAGGTGGGGGGCAAGGGGACTCTGGCCGTGGTGTCGAAGGATGGACGCATCAAGTACAGCTTGAGCAGTTCTGGGGCCGACATCGCCGAACCCACATGGGGTCCTTTCTTGAATGATTGAATTTGAATGTGTTTTAACTGGTTTTAAACTGAAAATCCTTTAGGTCTGGAGATAGAAATGAAACAATCAATGGTCAAGTACTTGGCGATTTCAGCAATGGTGGCCGTTTTGGCCGCTTGTAGCTCTGCCGTTCCTTTGAACGACAAACCTGCCGTTGAATCCAAAACAGGCAAAGCGCCAACCGGAACTGACGGCCGTGCCGTGCCCACAGTAACACCGGGCGATGCAGATCCACTGAACGACCCACAAGGTGTTCTGGCCAAGCGCAGCGTTTACTTCGACTATGACAGCTACACCGTCAAGTCCGAGTACCGTGAACTGGTACAAAACCATGCCAAGTACCTGGTAGCGAACCCAAATCGCAAGGTTGTTGTTCAAGGCAACACCGACGAACGTGGCGGCGCGGAATACAACCTGGCATTGGGCCAGCGCCGTGCAGACGCAGTGAAAACATTGATGCTGGCTTTGGGCGTGAAAGAAACCCAGATCGAATCAGTCAGCTTTGGCAAGGAAAAGCCAAAAGCAACTGGCAGCAATGAAGCAGCCTATGCAGAAAACCGTCGTTCCGACATCGCTTACCAGTAATCAAGGACCCCCTTCGAGATGACTTTTAACTTCAAGCAAACTGCATGGGCAACTGCCCTGTTCTGCGCCTTTGCATCAAACTCCGCTTTTGCGATTTTTGATGACACGGAAGCCCGCAGGGCCATTCTGGAATTACGCCAGCAGGTCAAGGTGCTTGAAGACCGAGTCGCTCGAATGGAGTCGGCCAATCAGGGTCAAGTGCTGTCACAAGCCCAAACCCTGACAGAAAAAGACCGAGAGATCGCCCGCTTGCGTGGCGATCTTGAGGTGGCCAACAACAATATTCGCAAGCTGCAAGAAGACAACAAGGTGCTTTATCTGAACCTTGACGAGCGCATCAAGAAGCTTGAACCCAAACCCGTGCAACTCGACGGTGAAGAATTATCTGTACCCCCCGAACAATTCAGTGATTACCAGGCTGGCCTTGACCACTTCAAGGCAGGCAACTACAAGGACGCCGCTGCGCAATTTCAGCAATTTCTGGCCAAACACTCAAAAAGTCGGCTTGAACCTCAGGTTCGCTACTTTTTGGGCAGCACCCAGTTTGCCCAGGGCGACTACAAAACAGCATTGATCACCCAGCGTGATCTGGCCAAAGACTTTCCCGACAGCCCACGCGCGCCCGATGCGTTGCTGAGCATGGCGAGCTCACAACTTGAGCTGAAAAGTATTCCGGGCGCCAAGAAAACATTGAACGAGCTGATCACCAAATACCCGGACAGCCCTGCGGCAGCAAGCGCCAAAACCCGCTTGAATGCCTTGAAATGAACTTCAGTACACCTCGCAAATAAACCACACTGGCTGCGGACACAAACACGCGGCCGTGGTTAAAATACGGGCACTTCACAACAAAGGTGCCCGGTCATGGAAGAAATCAACGTCAGCCACATTCAAGACACAGTCCTGTGGGCGACCTTTGCGGTTGGTCTGGCATTTGGCGCGGTATCGCATCGAACACATTTCTGCACCATGGGCGCAGTGGCGGACATTGTCAATTTTGGTGACTGGAACCGAATGCGAATGTGGCTCGTCGCCATTGCAGTGGCGACACTGGGCCTTCAATCCTTCAGTATTACCGGCCACGCCAACCTCAACGATACAATTTATCTAGGCACTCAGTGGTCTTGGCTCTCGGGCATTGCAGGCGGATTGTTGTTCGGTGCCGGCATGGTTTTGGCCTCAGGGTGCGGCAGCAAAACGCTGATCAGGCTGGGTGCGGGCAACTTGAAGGCACTCGTGGTGTTTGTCATCATGGGGCTTACGGCCTACATGACCTTGAAAGGTGTGTTTGGCGTAGTGCGCGCCAATTTCCTCGACCCGGTCAAATTTGAATTCAGCTCGAACCCCTACATTCCTGAAATGCTGGCCAGCCTGCTGACACCAGACACAGCCTTGCTGACGTCCATCTTCGCGATTGCCTTGCCGTTGATCATGCTGGTCTTCGCTCTTGCCAGCAAATCTGCCTGGAATAAGGAAGTCATCCTCGGTGGCGTGGGTGTCGGCTTGACAGTGGCGGCAGCTTGGTGGGTCGTATTTCAAATCGCTTACATTCCAGAACACCCAGACACTCTGGAAGCCGCATACCTTGGCACCTATGCCAATCGTGCGGAAGGCTTCAGCTTTGTCGCGCCATATGCCTACACACTCGAATGGCTGATGTTCTTCTCAGACATATCGCGTGTACTCACCGTTGGCGTGGTAGCCTGTTTTGGTGTCATCCTGGGTGCTACAGCCAGCTCCCTGACTGACAAATCATTTCGCTGGGAAACTTTCCAAGGCGTAGAGGACACAGCCAACCACACAATTGGCGCGGTCTTCATGGGTATAGGTGGCATACTCGCCCTGGGTTGCACAGTGGGCCAAGGCCTCAGCGGCGTCAGTACCTTGTCCCTGCCATCCTTTGTGGCGCTGGGCAGCATTATTGGTGGCGCAGTACTGGCCTTGAAGTACCAAACCTGGCGTGTTGAACGCATGATTTGAGTGCACCGGCGAAGAAAGGTCAAAGAGTGAGAATTCCTCTTCTTTTTTTTAGAAAGCTCGGTTATACTCTTGGTCTTCGGCGAATTAGCTCAGCCGGTTAGAGCGACGGAATCATAATCCGCAGGTCCGGGGTTCGAATCCCTGATTCGCCACCAAACAAGAAACCCCTCAGTGAAAACTGAGGGGTTTTTTTATTGCCCGCTGCCCAGGATTCCTCTGACCTTTTGTCACACACGTCGAAATATCTCCCCCGCACTGTCGTCACTTTACGATAAAAAAGTAGTAAAACAACGATTGTATGAAACCATAATTATGGTTATTATTTTTTAGAGAAGTGCATCTAAAAATGCATCTAAACAGTTATGACTGTTACAAGAAAAAGAAAGGAGACTGGTAGTACCTCGCGACTACACGTCACCTTTCTCCGAGACAAACAGCTTGCCAGGAGGAGATGACACGTGTTCAAGCTGAATAAACTATCTGCAATTATCGCCATTGGATTGGGGTCTGCATTGCCAGTACAAGCTGGTCTGTTGGATGACCTGATCGGCGCCAAATTCAACCCGGTTAGCACCAGCAAGGGCGTTGCCCCCGAAGGTCAAAAAGGCTCATTCACCAAGCCGTTTTCAGAACCGTTTGTCTATGAACGTTCAGTCGCCAACGACAACAATCCAGACCTGAAAGGCTTCCGCACTGACAACAAGTGCGAAGGCATTGGTCCGAACGGAAAACTTCGATGCAAACCCGCAGCGGGCACAATTTCCATGCTGCCCAACGGCGACTTCCTGTATTTCAATGCACTGGAAGGCACTGAGGACTTCGAATTCAGCATTCTGGTCGACTTTGGACAAAAGGCCATCAATGACCAAACGCGGGTCATGCGTATTCCTGATACCCTGAGTACAACTAGGCCAGCCAATGAACAGGTCATGTGGACTCGTCCAATCGACGTGGACTCTGGTGCGAACCCAGACGGATATGAAATTACCGAACTGCTGCCCGGACTTGGCCTGACCAACAAGGAAACCAACAGCGCAGACGGCGCCCTGTTCTGTGCCGACGTGGCCATGCTGGCAGATGGCCGAATCATGGCTGTAGGCGGCACCGCCTATTACAGCGAACCCGGTAGCAACTTGATCGGTTATGGCTTGACAGAACTCGAAGGCCTGAAAAATAGCCGTGTGTACAACCCCAACACCAACATGTGGAGCCAAATGGCTGACATGAATTTTGGCCGTTGGTACCCCGCGCTGATCACATTGCCTGACAGCAAAATGTTCGTGGCCAGTGGTGTGACCAAGCTGTTGAAGCCCATTTATCCACAAGCACCTGAACAAAGCGGTCGCAATGTGGTGCAAACCGAAACGTATGACCCGGTTGCCAACAAGTGGACTGTGAATGGACAGGCGGCCCAGCGGTCACTGCCCCTGTACCCCCGTCTGCACCTGTTGCCCAACGGCCACGTGTATTACAACGCAGGTGGACAGGCATTCAACCCTTTTGGCCAGTCCTATGACCAGCCTTTGTGGAACATTTCGGCGACCTACAACCCGGCCAACCAAACCTGGTCCGACCTGGCTTACGCGGGTTTCCCGTTGAAATTCAGCGATGCAGGACTTGAGTCTTTGACACAGATCCTGAACCCGTTGACAGCGCCCAATGCAGCAATGAGCGCACTGACAAAGACATTGACCAGCGTACCGACAAAAAGCCCACAGGCCTTGCAGAAATTGCTCGGAACACTGACCACAAGCAACCCTGAACAGTTGCTGCAAAAAGTGGTTGGTGCAGGTATGCGTGGATCTACATTCTCCATCATGATGCCACTGCGTCCCAATGCACAGGGTCAGTACAAAGACGCCAGTTTCCTGACGGCTGGTGGTGTCTTGCCACTGGTGGGCGCCGCATCCCCCGGTGGATATGTGGCAGTCGCCTCGTCACGCATCGACACGGTGAAAACAGATGGCGACAAGATCACTACCTACGAAAGCGAGGTGACTGGTTCACTGAACGAAACTCGCTGGTATGGTTCTGGCGTGCTGATGCCGGATGATTCGGTGATGGTGTTCAGCGGTGGGGACCGTGATGGCGTGGCAGCACCCGGCGTGGAGTTTCCACGCAAGACAGCCGAACGCTTCAACCCGGTGACCAAGAAGTGGACACAGATGGCTGTGGCCAACAACCCACGCACTTACCACAACACCGCCTTGTTGATGCAAGACGGTCGGGTGTTGGTGGGCGGACACGCTCCGATTTCAACCCTGTACTTGAAAAACATCAATCTGGCTGCGTTTGGCTTTTCTCCGAACGACGGACGTGATCCCTCTTTCGAGATCTACTCACCCCCCTATGTCAACAACCCAAATCGTCCAAACCTGATCGGCTTTGCGGGAGGCAACTCCACACCTGCGGGCAACGGCAAAACCATGTTGCGTCAATTCATGAAAGGCCAGCAGGTCACCATGCAGATGGCGGCAGGCACAGACATGAGCAAGATCGATTCGTTCACCTTGGTTCGTCACACCGTGACAACCCACTTGACCGATGCAGATCAGCGCACCGTGGTGATTCCGAAAGCCCAGTTGACCATCAATGGCAACAACGTGTCTTTCAACATCCCGAATCAGGCCGCCGTGCTACCACAAGGCTCCTACATGGTGTTTGCCCGCACCAAGCAGGCCGATGGTTCTCTGCTGCCATCCAAGTCAGTCAGCTTCATGTTGAAGCATGGTGCTTGAACGGAGAGTTGAATAACAATGCCCATCGTTAAAGCGAACTGGGTGAAGAAAACGCTAGGCCTCGGCCTGGCGTTTTTCTTCTGTACCCTCACAATTTATGCTTCCTTTCACACCAATGCGGCCTTTGCACACGCAGAACACGGCAGCGAAGGGGGAATTCCCACCGTCAGCTCCAAAGCCAAGTTACCCAAGGGTGTTTCTCTGCAAGTAGTCAAAAGCACTGCTTATCAATTTGCACTCTCAACGGACGGACAACAACGCATTGAAATTCTCGGTGAAGACAAACGCGCTTTTCTACGATTCGATGGAGACAAGCTTTATGCCGACTTGAATTCAACTGGATGGCACAGGTCCCGCCAACCCGGAGGTGGGCCAGTTCCCGAACGTCTGAAAACAAAACAGTTGATACAAGCAAATTGGGTCTTGCTTGATCAGCAGCCAGGATACGGATGGTACGACCCGCGACTACTCAATGAGGAAATGGCACACTTCAATCTGGGCATGCGCATCAATGGAAAACCACTGAATGTTCGAATTGAGCGCCAGGAGCCCGCACCAATGACAGGTTATTGGCGTCCAAGTCTGCGCACAGAAAACATGCCCGATGGGTTGAATGCCATGGTCCCCGGGCTGAGTGGGAACACGTTCATGCTGAGCCGACTACCCTCAGCCGAAGGCGACTTTCAGGTACTTGATGCCAAAGGTCAACCGTTCCTGGAGCTTCGCGAAGATGGCGTGTGGCTAGACAGTCAAAATCCTTGGGCTAAGCAAACCGAACTGTTTCATGCACCGGCTTCGGCAGATTCCCCTTGGGTGAAGGTGTCAGAAACCGGGACCATCACCTATGCAGAGCCCAGACTGGATGCGAAGCCGAAGAAGGCCAGCCAAACAGGTCAATGGGCTGTGCCAATCAAACTGAAAGGAAGCGACAAGACCAGCTTGCTGGAAGGCGAATTGAAATGGCAGAGGATCGAAGAGCCAAAACCTTGACGCAAGGCACCTGACCTTCTCTTCGTTTGCAAAGGTGCACGTCCTTTCTTGGTTTACTCAGGTGCATGCCCTCTTCCTCCGAAAGCCTGAGTTCGCATGTTCTTGTTTACTCAGGCGCATGCCCCCTTCCGCCGAAAGCCTGTGTTTCCCTTTTTGAAGCTCACACTGACTCACCGGGTTCGGCAAAACACATGGCCGAACCCAGTGTCGGCTTACTGCCGAACGTGGCGTGTGAACTTCAAAATGGGCAGGCTTTCCTGAATGGCGGTGCGAGGGCAATGCTGCCTTCGCAAACTTGAAGAGGCTACGCCTGGGGCTGGCGACCTGCGACCTGCGACCTGCAACCTGCAACCTGCAACCTGCAACCTGCAACCTGCAACCTGCAACCTGCAACCTGCAACCTGCAACCTGCA
>JAIXTE010000049.1 GCA_027484315.1 Burkholderiales bacterium
TCAACCGCGCCGGTGGCACAGAACCGAATTGTCAAGTGAACGCCACTGCCCAGTCAGAAAACTGGCCGGCTTTGCGCGCAGGGCGGCGCGATCGCGAAGCGAAAGCAAAATCCGACAATCTTTTTTGGAGGGTTTTGCTTAGTGCTGCTCAAGCGGCAAAGTCGAATAGCCAGTTTTCGGGCAGTGGTGACACTTGAAATTCGGTTCGAGTGTGACACTTGAAATTCGGTTCAGGGCCAACGCGGGAATTACGATTCAAGGGTAACACTGGAATTTCGGTTCCCTGCCACCGAATCAAGCTCTGCCTTCGGCTCTCGCATCTTCCAGATCAAGCTCAACCCCAAACCCAATCGATCCACGAAACACCCTGACCCGGATCAACGGCCCTTTGGGCCGCAACTGGTCCCAGATCCACCGTGCAATATTCTCGGAGGTAGGCAATTCAATGTATTCATTCAGATACGAATGGTCCAGGCGCTTTCGAACCGCCTCAACCTGTTCACTCAGCAGGCTTTCAGGCACCACATAGCCGTCCGTGGCGGGACCTTCGAACCACACCTCAGCGGTGTAACTGTGGCCATGCAAGCCAGGCCAATCCGGCAACTGGTGCGCAACGTCGAAGGTGAACTGTTTGAAGACTTTCATGGCATTCCAATAACTTTGTGGGTTTGTACACTCAAACGCCACTTGGGGTTTTTCAGGCAAGTTTGAATGGCGGTCTGCAGATTCCTGGCTTTGGTTGCCGGGTCCGCATGGTCCATGGCCTGCACAAAACAATGATCAAAATCCAGTTGACTGAGTGCTTCCAGGTTCTGACCCAGTTGCGGCACGACCACCTTCATTTCGTTACCGCGGGTTTGAACCAGTTCACTGCCAAATTTGGGGCTGACACAAATCCAGTCCACTCCAGTTGGCACAGGCAAGGTGCCATTGGTTTCCACTGCAATCTCGAACCCTTGCGAATGTACTGCATCAATCAATGCCGCATCCAGTTGCAAAACAGGTTCCCCCCCGGTGAATACGACATAGGGCTTGCCGTGAACTGAATCGCCTTTGAACGTGTCCGCAATCGCCTGTGCGAGGCTGCCAGCGTCCTTGAATTTACCGCCACCCACGCCATTGGTACCAACGAAATCGGTGTCGCAGAATTTGCAAACCGCGGTGGCGCGGTCTTCTTCCCGCCCGGACCACAGGTTGCAACCGGCAAACCGGCAAAACACGGCAGCCCGACCGGCCTGTGCGCCTTCGCCTTGCAAGGTGTAAAACATTTCTTTGACGGTGTAAGTGCTCACGGCTTGATCGCTTGTTTGTTACAGGCGCAATGCTACTTGAATTGGGAAAAGGTGCCCAGAAAAAGGGCAAAAAAAATGCCCGATATGGTTAATCGGGCAAACCTCAGAAGCAAAAGAGGAGGGATGTGAACGCTTAGTTTGCAACCGCTCCATTTTCCGATCAAGCCCATTTTTCGAGGCTTTCCTCGAAACTCCAGAGTTACATCCCGACCTTTTTACTAGAATAAATCCTCGGAAATCCCTGAAATATAACCACCGCTTTGCTTTCCGGTTTACAGGTGTAAGCTGACCGGCCAATTAGAGCAAAACACCCAAAACCTGCGAGTGTTGTTTTAATTCCCGACCTGTGGTCTGACGCAAGACTTTAAAAGCGCCCGTAACTTCTCGACACCCTGTTCCTTCATGCATTCGATGTTGCGCTCAGGAATCAGATCGACCTCGGGATAGCTGTCAATCGCTACGGTCAAACTGTCTTCCCGCAACAGGTGCAACATGGGAAACGGTGAACGGTTGGTGTAGTTCTCCGCATCATCAGGCTCAGTTCCACCAAACTGGTAATCCGGGTGGAAACTGGCCACCTGGTAAACGCCTTCAAGGTCCATGTCGACGAGCAATTCATCGGCTGCTTCCAGGAAGTCGTTGTACTGGTAAAAGTCCTGCAACAGCTGTGGATGAATCAGCAAAGTGGTTTCCACCTCGGGCTGCATATTCAACAGCGCCAATTCCTGCGCCAGTTCATCCAGCAGCTCGGGCTCACTGTCGGCCTTGCTGACGACAAAACGCACACGCTCCTTGACCAGCTCGCGTTTGGCAAAGGGACACAGGTTAAAGGCCACCACCACCTGCTCCACCCAGCAGCGGGTGGCCGCGATGACCTCTTCATCTCTTAAATCCATCATTTAGAACGGCAAATCCACATCGGGTGCCACGGCCAGAATGGCGGCCTTGAATTCACCTTGAATACGCGCCAGTGCGGCATCAGTATCTGCTTCAAAACGCATCACGACCACCGGTGTTGTGTTCGACGGGCGGGCCAGGCCAAACCCATCCGCATATTCTGCACGCACACCGTCAATGGTATTGACTGATTCAGAGCTTGGGAATTTTCCTTCAGCCTGCAGACGCTTGACGATCTCAAAGTTCACGCCTTCAGCGGTTTGCAATTGCAATTCCGGCGTGCTGGATGAATTGGGCAAGGCGTTCAATTCTGCACTGGGGTCACTGCCCCTTGACAGGATTTCCAGCAAGCGGACACCCGCGTACAAGCCATCGTCAAAACCGAACCAGCGTTCCTTGAAAAACACATGGCCACTCATTTCACCAGCCAAGGGTGCGCCAGTTTCCTTCAACTTCGCCTTGATCAGGGAATGGCCCGTTTTCCACATCAGCGGTTCGCCACCGGCTGCTTTCACCGCTTTGGCCACGTGACGCGTACACTTGACGTCGTAAATCACCATGGCACCGGGGTTGCGAGCAATCACATCCCGCGCAAACAAGATCAGTTGCCGGTCGGGGTAAATGATTTCGCCGTCCTTGGTCACCACGCCCAGGCGGTCGCCATCACCGTCAAAGGCCAAGCCAATTTCGGCATCGCCGTTTTTCACACAGGCGATCAGATCCTGCAGGTTCTCGGGGTGGGCTGGGTCGGGATGGTGGTTGGGGAAAGTGCCATCCACTTCACAAAACAGTTCAGTGACTTCGCAACCCAAGGCTTCATACAGGGTTTTGGCAAACGCGCCCGCAACGCCGTTGCCACAATCCACAGCAATTTTCATGGGACGCGCCAACTTGATGTGCCCCAGGATGTTGGCAAGGTAATCAGGCCACACGTCCAGCTCACGGTAGGTGCCACGTTCAACGCCAGCCACCACACCACGCACGGGATTTTCGGTTTGAATCCATTTCAACAAACCCTGAATGGTGTCGCCATACAGCGTTTCACCGGCCACCATCATTTTCAAGCCATTGTATTGGGGTGGGTTGTGGCTGCCAGTAACCTGCACACCTGTACCATTGCCTAGCAGGAAGGTCGCGAAATACACCAATGGCGTGGCCACCATGCCCACATCCACCACATTCACACCGGCATCGCGGAAACCATCGGCCAATGCGCTACACAGGCGTGGGCCACTCAAGCGGCCGTCTCGTCCAACCACCGCTTCATTCTTGCCGCGGCTCAACGCCAGTTGTCCCAGTGCTCGGCCGACGCAGTAAGCGGCGTCTTCGGTCAATGTGTCGTCCACGATACCGCGGATGTCATACGCTTTAAAAATGGAGGAAGAAATAGTCATGGATAAACACCCGAAATAGTCGCAATTGGAATGAAGGGGCAATTCGCCTTTGTCGCACTGCCGCAATTTACTCAAGGCATAATACTACTTTCAATGTTGGGATTAGATTTCAAAATGGCCAACTATGTGATTGGCGACGTTCAGGGCTGCCTGGACTCCCTACTTGAATTGCTGGACGCAGTGCGCTTTGATGCCACAACCGATGTGCTGTGGTTTGCAGGCGACCTCGTCAACCGTGGCCCGCGCTCACTTGACACACTGCGCTTCATCAAAGGTCTTGGTGCACAGGCCCACACCGTATTGGGCAACCACGACCTGCATTTGCTGGCCTTGTGGTGTAACAGTGGGCGTAGCCATGAATCGGACACCATTGCTGAAGTGGTCAGCGCACCCGATGGCGAAGAACTGGTGAACTGGCTGCGTGGCCAACCATTGGCCCTGGCGTTACCCGGCCCTCAACAGGCCTTGCTTGTACACGCCGGAATACTGGCTCAGTGGTCTTTCGCGGAGGCGTTGGGATTGTCCGCGGAAGTACAACAGATGATGTCTGGCCCTGACTGGAAAGATTTCATGGCGCAGCTGTATGGCAACAAGCCCAACCGTTGGGACCCAGCCCTGGAAGGCTTCGATCGCCTGCGTTTCATTGTGAATGTGTTCACCCGCATGCGCATGGTTCGCGATGATGGAAAAATCGATTTCAAATACAAGCTCGAACCCGTAGACGCCCCACCCGATTTGAAAGCCTGGTTTGAAACACCCCGCACTTTTGAACACGAAGGGCCGATTGTGTTCGGGCACTGGTCCACCCTGGACAAACTGAAAAACAAGGCGGGTTATTGCCTGGACACAGGTTGCGTGTGGGGTGGGCAGTTAACTGCCCTACGCCTTGAAGACGAAGCCGTTTTTCAGGTGGACGCGGTGGAACCGCCATTGCCCACTATCCCCTAGACCGACGAAACCCCGGCAGTCACGCTGCACAAGGCAGCAATTCTTGAATGTGCCTCGTCACTTAAATCGTGACGGGTGCGGCCTACCGTGTCGATTGGGGCATGAATGTGAAGCTGCACCACGTACCCAGCCTTGCTGTTGAGCAACACTTGAATGTTCTCAAGCAGGGTTTGCTCACCCACAAAAGCAGGCTGAGAAGAAAATCTCCCGTCGGGGGTGAAATACTGCAGGCTGACCGGCAACAAGGGCACATTGGCCTGAATGGCAGGTTGAACAAAGTTGCTGTGAAAATGCAGGGGAGCCCTGCCCTCGCCTGTTGTGCCCTCTGGAAAAACCGCCACGCAACGACCTGTTTTCAGCACACCCACTGCAGCGTGAATCACATCACGCACCGCGTGGCGCTTGCCCCGTTCAATGAACAGGGTGCCACTTCGCTTGGCAAGCAATCCGCCAATGGGCCATTTTGAAATCTCGGACTTGGCAATAAAAGTCACGGGGTGAATGCTGTTGAACGCAAAAATATCCAGCCACGACACATGGGTGCTGTACAGCAGGCAAGGCTTGTGAATGGCATAGTTCGACTCCGGGGTTTCGTAAACCACGCGCACCTGCACATTCAGGATGGAAAGCAAACGCCGCGCAAAACGTCGCTCGATTCCTTCCTTGATGGCCTTAGTGAACAAAGGCCAGAAAACCAGGGCCAACACAAAGCCACCCAGCAGGTGACACACCAAACAAAAAATCATCCAGGCTTTGCGCATGGTGAACTGCCCTTGTGTTTGAAGTCCTTGTGCCTGAAATCAGGCAACCAGCACTTTCATTTTGCTTTTTTCAAGGCTGCTGTAGCCCACATTGCCATTGACCATTGTCAACTGCACCTTGCCCTGCATCGGAAAGCCAGTAAAGGGCGTGTGCTTACCTTGGCTAATCAGGCTGGCTTCGCCAACCACCCAATCTACATCCGGATTGAACAGGCACAGGTCTGCAGGCATGCCTGTGCGCAAACTGCCCGCCTGAACCTTGATGATGTCAGCCGGGTTGCCACACAACAGCTTCACAATTCGGGCTGGTGGAACATTCTGTTCTCGCATCCATTTCACGGCCAGCGTCAGCAACAATTCAAGCCCCGTGGCACCCGCCTCGCTTTCTGCAAAAGGTAGCAACTTTGCATCGTCGTCCACCGGGGTGTGGTCAGAGCAAATTGCATCAATGGTGCCATCGAGCAAACCAGCGCGGATGGCATCGCGGTCCCGTTGCTCGCGAAGTGGGGGGATCAAGTGAGCATTGGGATCAAAAAACCCGATGTCGAGATCGGTCAGGTGTACATGGTGAATGGCCACATCGCAGGTGATGGGCAAGCCCTCGGCCTTGGCTTGCCGAATCAACTCGATGCCTTTGGCTGAACTGATTCGACAAATGTGCATGCGCGTACCCGTTGCACGCACCAACTCAAAATAGGCCTGCAGGGCAATGGTTTCCGCCATCACCGGGATTCCGCTTAAACCCATGCGGGATGCATAGGCACCTGCGTGAGCCACCCCGCCACGGCTGAAATTCGGCTCAGTGGGGCGCAAAAACACGGTGAATCCAAAGTTGCGCGCGTACTTCATGGCCTGCAGCAACACGCGCAAATCACGAATGGGCGATTCGGCCTGCCCAAAACCCACGCAACCCGCCTCGGTCAATTCCGCCATTTCAGTCAGGGTTTCTCCATTCAGGCCCGTGGTCAAGGCACCCAGCGGGTACACCTTGGACAGGTTCAATTGCCGCGCCTTGAATTTCAGCATTTCGATCAGGCCCGGCTCATCGAGCACGGGTTCTGTGTCCGGCGGGCAAACCAGCGAGGTAATACCTCCAGCCATGGCTGCCTCAATTTCACTTTCCAGTGTGGCTCGGTATTCATAACCGGGTTCGCGCAAGCGCGCTGACAAATCCACCAGACCCGGCAACACCCACAGGCCTGTGGCATCAATTATTTTGCTGGGCGCAAAGTCGGCGGGCATTTCACCTTTCGGAGCCACCGCCACCACGCGGCCCGCAGCCACTGCCACATCCATGACTGCATCGGCCTCAATGCTGGGGTCTATGACACGCCCGCCAGAAATCAACACTCGCATTGCTTTTCCCTTATACGCAACTTGTGCGCAAATACACTCAAACGCCCTTGCTGGACGAGGCCAGAATACTCATCACCGCCATGCGGACCGCGATACCAAATGTCACCTGGTTCAAAATCACGCTTTGCGGACCATCGGCCACCGCCGAGTCAATTTCAACCCCACGGTTCATCGGCCCCGGATGCATCACGATCGCATCCGGTTTCGCATGCCGAAGTTTTTCCTCGGTCAGGCCAAAGTGTTTGAAATACTCTTGAGCAGACGGAATCAAGGCACCAGTCATGCGCTCTTTTTGAAGGCGGAGCATGATGATGACATCGCAATCCTTGATACCCGCCACCAGGTCGTGGTACACCCGCACACCCATATTGTCCAAATGGCTGGGCAGCAGGGTGCTTGGCCCCACAGCACGCACCTCGGGACAACCCAGGGTAGTCAGCGCATGAATATCGGAACGAGCCACGCGGCTGTGCAGAATGTCGCCAACAATGGCCACGCGCAGCTTGGTGAAGTCCTGCTTGTAGTGGCGAATGGTGTACATGTCCAGCAACGCCTGAGTGGGGTGGGCATGCCTGCCGTCGCCTGCGTTGATGACATGAATGGTGCCACCACTGGTGCGGTTCAAATGCTGCGCCATGAAGGTGGGGGCACCACTTTCGGAATGGCGCATGACAAACATGTCAGCTGACATGGCCGCCAGGTTGTCGATGGTATCGATCAGCGACTCGCCCTTGCTGGTTGAAGACGAACCAATATTCAGGTTCACCACGTCGGCAGACAAACGCTTGGCCGCAATTTCAAAGGTGGTGCGGGTGCGGGTGGAGTTTTCAAAAAACACGTTGAACACCGACTTGCCGCGCAACAAGGGGACCTGTTTCACATCGCGGTCAGTCACTGACAAAAACGATTCTGCCGTGTCCAGAATGCGATGAATCATCGCCTTGGGCAGCCCTTCAATACTCAACAGGTGAATCAGTTCTCCCGCAGCGTTCAGTTGAGGGTTATTCAATTTGGTTTTACCTCCAGCTCCAGGCGGAAAGCACCCTGCTCATCCCGGGTCAATACAAAGGCTTCATTGGACTTCAAAGGCAAATGCTTGCCCACATATTGGGCATCAATCGGCAACTCGCGCCCCCCCCGATCCAGCAACACGGCCAGTTCGATTTTTGCAGGTCGGCCGAAGTCAAACAGATGGTTCACAATGGCACGCGTGGTACGGCCGGTGTAAAGCACATCATCCACCAGCAAAATGGTTCGGCCCTGAACTTCGAAGGGCACCTCCGCTGGCTTGGGAGCCTCTTTCAAACCACGCTCGGAAAAGTCGTCACGGTAAAACGCGCTGTCCAGAAAACCGCAAGGCAAAGTAAAGGCCAGGTCTTCGTGCAGGCGCTCGGCAATCCAGGCGCCGCCACTGTGAACACCAATCAAGCCCAGTTCACTGCGGTCAGGGAATGCTTTTTCAATTTGATCCCGCAAACGGGCATACAAGGCTTCAGGATTTGGCAGGCTCATCGCCCCTCCAGGAAAAATTGCTCCAGAATCAGGCAGGCACTGCCCATGTCGACCCGGCCCTTTTGCTCACGGGCGGCTTTGCCCCCCATGCAGCTTTCCATGATGGCACTGGTATATCGTTCATCTACCGTGGCGCAGGGCAAGGTAAACCTGCCCTCAAGCTGCCGGGCGAAGCGCTCGCAACGCGCTGTCATCTCGTTGTCCTCGCCATCGGGCTGGCGTGGCACCCCCACAACGAGGCCTTCAGGTTGCCATTCCTTAATCAGATTTTCAATCTTTGAAAACCGTTGTTCATCGTTTTGCGCCTCGACCACAGCAATGCCTTTTGCAGTTTTGGTCAGTGAATTGCCAAATGCAACACCAATTCGTTTCAAACCAAAGTCAAAAGCCAGGTACTGAGTGGGTTTGGGTGAATGCATGGGCTGGGTCATTGATCAGGCATGCCCCGCTGCACCGCTCATCAAGGCGGGGTCAATACCCAGCATGGCATAGGCTCCAGCAAATCGCTCTTCAAGTGGGGTATCAAACAAAATGGTGTGGTTTGCAGGCACGGTCAACCAGGCGTTCTGAGCCAGCTCCTGCTCAAGCTGCCCCTCACCCCAACCGGCATAACCCAGCGTGATCAACCATTTGTCGGGTGCATCGCCACGTGCCACTGCTTCAAGAATATCGCGCGACGTGGTGAGTGATAATTCATCATTCACTTTGACAGATGAGCTCCAGTGCAAAGGCTCAGTGTGCAGAACAAAACCTCGATCTGCAGCCACAGGCCCACCCATCATCACAGGAAAAGGAGTGGAGAATGTTTCGGGCACAGTCACATCAATTTTCTTGAGCAGGTTCTGAATATCAAGATCGGTGGGGCGATTGATGACCAGCCCCATCGCGCCCTTGTTTGAATGCTCACACAGATAGACCACTGACCCTGCAAAACTGGGGTCAAGCAGGTTTGGCATGGCGATCAACAACTGACCAGACAAGCTAAATTCATTGGATGTGGAAATTTCGGTCTCGCTCATGCCAAAATTGTAATGCCTTTTGCCTGTGCGAAAGCGGGTAGGCGTTCCTCTACCCACCTTTAAGCGCACAGAACAACCCAATTTGAGCCGTTCCCTATGTCAGTATCGCTTCTGGAAAACCACCCCCTGTCCACACAGCCCAAACCGGCGCAATACGAGAAAGGCCTCGTGTGGTTTCGGCGCGATCTGCGCACCCACGACAATGCGGCCCTGTTTTATGCCCTGAAACACTGCAAACAGGTGCACTGTGTATTCGTGTTTGACAAAACCATCCTCAACGAGTTGGCGAACAGGGCCGACCGGCGGGTGGAATTCATTTGGGAAAGCTGCATTGCCCTGAAGACCAAGCTGCGAGGTTTTGGTGGTGACCTGCACCTGCTTCACGATCACGCAGAGAAAGCGATTCCCGATCTGGCATCCAAGCTGGACGTTCAGGCTGTATTCACCAACAAAGATTACGAGCCTGCAGCCATTGATCGTGACATCACGGTGGGCAAAACGCTGCAAGGCCAAGGCATTGAATTGTTCCGCTTCAAAGATCAGGCCATATTTGAAGAAGATGAGGTGCTGACCCAGGCTGGCAAGTTTTTCAGCGTGTTTACGCCGTTTAAAAACGCTTGCCTGAAAAAACTGGACGGCTTTCACCTGACGCCCTACCCCAGTGAAGCTCGGACTGCCGCCCTGGCCGCAGAAAAGGACTTGCCAGCACCAACGCTTGAGCAGATGGGGTTCGAGCGCACGAACCTGCTGGACATGATAAAGCCAGGAGAAGAAGGCGCTCTGGATGCTTTCGAGGACTTCTTGAACCGGATAGACAAGTACAAAGACAAACGTGATTTCCCAGCCGTAAAGGGCGTCAGCTATCTGAGTGTGCACAACCGCTTTGGCACCATTTCAATTCGCAGGCTCGCCAAGGCGGCCTACGACCGCTTCAAGTTCGATGGGAGCGAAGGGGCCATGGGATGGTTGAATGAGCTGATTTGGCGCGACTTCTATTTCCAGATTATTTACCACCGCCCCGATGCCGCCGAAAAAGCTTTCAAGCCCGAATACGACCAGATTCAATGGGACAGCGATGAAAAGGCGCAGCGGCTTTTCAAGGCCTGGTGCGAAGGCAAGACCGGCTACCCGCTGGTGGACGCCGCCCAGCGCCAGTTGAACCAGACCGGCTTTCAACACAATCGCTTGCGCATGGTCACGGCCAGTTTTCTGACTAAAGACTTGGGAATTGACTGGCGCTGGGGCGAGAGATATTTCGCCGAGCATTTGAACGACTTTGACTTGTCAGCCAACAATGGTGGCTGGCAATGGGCGGCCAGCAGCGGCTGCGACGCACAACCCTACTTCCGCATTTTCAACCCGTACAGTCAGTCAGAAAAATTCGATGCCGAGGGCAAATTCATTCGCAAGTACTGTCCGGAACTGGCCAAGTTGCCCAACAAGCACATCCACAACCCGGCTGAATGCCCGCCTTTCGAGCTACAAATGGCCGGTGTGGTTTTAGGCGAAACCTACCCGCGCCCGGTGGTGGAACACGACGTAGCGCGCAAAAAAACGCTGGAACGGTATGCGGTGGTGAAGAAAGAAAAGACTGAATGAGGTGTTGTTGATTTTGTCCGATCTTATGATGTTCACCTGTCTTTCCTTCACCCATAATCGGTGATGAAATTTCGTTGATTCACACAACAACAAGGAGACAACACAGTGAACGCTTACAACGCAGTATTGCTTTACGCCGGATGGATTTTGGTCTTGGCCCTGTTCTACGCCCTGCCCCGGGTGCCCCAAGCCCTACTGGGCCAAAAGCGTATTGACAGCTGGGAACGCGGCAAAGAATCGACAGACCCCATGTTTTTGCAGCGTGCAAAATCAGCCCACTTGAACTGCCTGGAAAACTTCCCGGTGTTCGCCGCGGTAGTGGCAATCGCTGGCCTGATGGGTCAGATCGATGCAATCAACGGACTGGCTGCGTTCGTACTGTACGCACGTATTGGCCAAACTGTTTCCCACATTTTGGGCACCTCATTTATTTTGGTGATGTCCCGGGCTACTTTCTTCCTGGCCCAAGTATTCCTTACCTTGTACATGGTTTACCTGCTGGCCTGTTAAAACGGGCAGTACCTCGAATGAAAGCCGCCATGGGTGCAAAGCCCGGGCGGCTTTTTTATTACCCCATCGTTCAATTAATAACTTGTGTGACAAGCACTGGATTATTCGCTGCACATGCTCTAATCTGGAAAAATAACGTAATAACAATACTGACATTCCTGAGGAGACAGCATGAAGAAACTCAAGCTTGCGATTGCCACTGCGGCCGCCCTTTGCAGCCTGCAGGCCAGTGCCGATGAATTCAAAATCAACCGTCTTTTTGTAGTGGGCGACAGCCTGAGCGACGGGGGAGCCTACACAGGAACTGCCACACAGGGCCTTCTGGGTGCAGGCGTGCCGGCTGGTGCGATACCCAACCGCATGATGTTCACCACCAACTCGCCCAATGCAAAAATATGGGCAAGCGTGGTCGCGGAAAAACTGGGAATCCCCCTTGATGTGGATGTAATCAACGGCGTGTCCAACACCATCAAAGGCGGCAATTATGCACAAGGCGGCTCGCGGGTGTCCAACCCGATTGGCGTGTCCAACAACCCCGCAATTGGCATCACCACCATCCCGGTCACTGAACAAATTGACCGGCTGCTGGCCGACACCCCGACGTTCAATCGTAACGATCTGGTCGCTCTGTGGGCAGGCTCGAACGATGGATTTATCCAGTTTGCCACGGTTGCAGTTGGTGCCATTACGCCCCAAGTGGCCTTGGCAGAAATGTCAACCGCAGCCACCCAGTTGCTCGCCCAGATTGACCGCCTGAAGGCCGCAGGTGCACAAAATATTGTGGTCATTACCGTGCCCAACCTGGGGGTCACACCCCAAGCCCAAATTATTGAAGATGGCTCGGTCAGTGGCACACCCGCCCCTGGATCCATTGCCCTGCTCACTGCCCTGTCAGACAGCTTCAACAACACATTGACATCTGCTGCTGCCAGCAAAGGGGCAGTGATTGTCGACTCGAACAAATTGCTGAGTGCAGTCATTGCCAACCCGGCCCGCTACGGGTTCACTTCCCCCACGCCGCTGCAAGCAGCCTGTGGCAACAATGGCGGCAACGACCCCAACACTTTTTTCAACTCAAGCCTGACCTGCATCCAAGGCGTGAATGCGGCTCCCGACAGCGAACAGCGAATTTTCGCAGACGGCGTACACCCTACTGCTGCCGCGCAGCGTCTGTTTGGAGAGGCAGGATTTGCCGGCCTTCAAGCCGCAAGCCTCAATGGCGTGCTGGCTGTCGCGCCTCTCACACCGATCCGGCAGCATGCCTTGAGCCTGGAAAATCGACTGACCGCCTTGGCCTTGGTGCGAGAGGACGCAACGGGCAAAGCCTCCTTGAGACCAGTGGGCGACACAGAATGGTACGGTGGTGCAGAAATCGGGCAGTTTGAACTGGATGCACAGCAGGTTCAGGCTGGGCTTGAGTCCGACACGCAAATCGTGAAATTCGGCGGCGACAGAATGATCACCTCGAATGCACTTCTCGGTTTTGGCGTGAGCATTGACCGGGCACAAACAGACATCGCCAACAATGGCGGCGGCTTTGACAACGACATTGTCTTGGGCACGGTATTCAGCACCGTGGCTTTGTCCAAATCGTTGTATTTGAATGCGGCCTTGGCTTTTGGACGAATTGATTACGACATCACGCGCCAGTTTACGCTGGGGCCTTCACTTGAACGGTACACCGCAAACACGCAGGGCGATTTCACCTCCGCCCGAGTCGGTTTGGGCAGCATTCACAACCTGTCGCAAGGCTGGACACTGAATCCTCAAGCCGCCTACACCGTTGAAAAGATTGATCTGCAAGGCTATGACGAATCCACGGGGGCTGCCAGCCTGAGCTTTGGTGACACGCAATACAAGGCTGAACGTGTCAGTTTGGGCTTTCTAATTACCAAGGCACCCAGTGTACGTGGTGGTTGGAGACCCTTGTTGCGCTATTCAATTGAATCCGATCAGAACAACGACGATCTGAAAATTCGAATGGGCCCCAACCAGGGCACTTTGGCCACCATTTTGGCCCCTCGCCCCGATGGCGACTTCCAGCTATTGAGTGTGGGCGCAGCCAAGGAAATTGGGGAAGGTGTGTTGAACATTCAACTGTCCAGTACCCTTGGTCAATCGGGCATTAGCGGACAAAGCCTGGGAGTCGCCTACAAAGCAGTCTTTTAAAAAAAACCCATCAAACTATCAAAAAAAAACCGCCGAGGATATTCAATCCCGGCGGTTTTTTTCTTGTTTAAACCAGCAAGCGAACAACATGGGCACTGCCAATTTTGAGCAACACCCACTGATTTACTTGATCGCCGCAAACGCCCGGTCAATGGCCACTTGGGTGGCTTCAATCACTGCATCATCGTGGGTCACTGAAACAAAACCCGCCTCGTAGGCAGAAGGTGCCAAGTAAACACCTGCATCCAGCATGGCATGGAAGAACTTGTTGAAGCGGTCGCGGTTCGAAGCACTGACTTCCGCAAACGTAGTGGGTACTTTTTCACTGAAGTAAATGCCAAACATGCCGCCAATGCTGTCGGCACAGAAGGTCTCGCCGTGTGCATACGCAACCTGGTTAAACGCCTCCACCAGCTTGCGGGTCTGCGCTTCCAGCGTTTGGTAAAAGCCTTCCTGTTTCAATAAGCACATGGTGGTCAAACCGGCGGCCACAGCAACCGGGTTTCCGCTCAAGGTGCCTGCCTGGTAAACCGGGCCCAGCGGGGCGATACAGGCCATAATGTCTTTGCGGCCGCCGAAGGCACCCATGGGCATGCCGCCGCCAATGATTTTGCCCAGCGTGGTCAAATCTGGCGTGATGCCGTACACGCCCTGCACACCTTGCGGGCCCACACGGAAACCGGTCATGACTTCATCGAAAATCAGCACAGCACCATGCTGAGTGCACAATTCACGCAGGGTATTCAGGAATTCATGGCTGGGGCGAATCAGGTTCATGTTGCCAGCTACCGGCTCAACAATCACGCAGGCAATGCTGCTGCCACTGGCCTTGAACAGTTCGTGCAACTGATCCACATTGTTGTAGTCCAGCACACGGGTGTGCTTGGCAAAGTCTTCGGGCACACCGGCAGAAGTCGGATTGCCGAAGGTCAGCAGGCCTGAAACCGCTTTCACCAGCAGGCTGTCGGCATGGCCGTGGTAACAGCCCTCGAACTTCACAATGGTGTCACGGCCAGTGAATCCACGGGCCAGACGAATGGCACTCATTGTGGCTTCCGTGCCCGAACTGACCAGGCGCACCTGCTCCATGGACGGCAGCATCTCGCAAAGCGTTTCCGCCATCACGATTTCGCCCTCAGTGGGCGCACCAAAACTCAAGCCCCCAACTGCCGCGTCCTGCACGGCCTTGATCACTTCAGGGTGAGCATGGCCCAACACCGCAGGCCCCCAGGAACCAATGTAGTCAATGTAACGCTTGTCATCCGCGTCCCACACATAGGGGCCATTGGCACGCTTGAAAAAACGCGGCGTACCGCCCACCGAGCGAAAGGCGCGCACCGGCGAATTCACACCACCGGGAATTGTTTTTTGTGCACGCTCAAACAGCACTTCGTTTTGACTGACCACTTCACCACTCATTTTTCGACACTCCAAATTGTTCAATTTCGTGCATTCACTGCATCCACCCACTGCTGCGCCACACTGCAAACCTGCGCCGCATCGGGTTCCATTCCAAACAAACCATTCACCACCGCAATCGCATTCGCACCTGCGGAAATCAGTTCAGGCACACGGTCCAGGGTAATGCCACCAATGGCCACGGCAGGTACGCCCAAACTACGCGCCCTCGACAACAAATCCAGCTCGGCCTTGACCGCATTCGGCTTGGTGTTGCTGGGGTACATTGCACCGAATGCCACATAACTTGCGCCATCCCGCACTGCAAGATCTGCCAACTCAAACTGATTGTAGCAAGAAGCGCCGATTACCCACTTCGAACCCAGTCGGCTACGCGCCTGCACAACAGGCTCATCAGTTTTACCCAAATGCACACCTGCAATGGCTGCACCTTCAAAATGCGCGAACGCACCGGAAGGCACATCATTCAAAATCAGGGCCGCATCAAATTTCTCGCACAGGGCATTCAACTGTCCCACGAACTCAATCAACTCGTCGTGTTGCCAATTTTTCTGTCTGCATTGAAACAGACGCACGCCCCCTTCCAGCGCTGCAGCCACGCAATCCACGATCGCGTCCGATGTCCAGATGGCAGACCGCTCAGGCGTGATGGCATACACGCCACGAATCAGCTCACTGTTCATCGGCGTACTCATCGGTTTCCTCATCAGCACCGTCATCTTGTTCACCCAGATGCTGCATCAAGTGCATCCGGTCTGGAATCAATTGACCCCGGCCCACCACAAACCCGTAATTCAAGGCCTGCCAGGTGTACTCCAACCCCAGTTCCACCGCGTCACGCACACTCAAGCCTTGCCCCAACCCCACCGCACAAGCGCTAGCCAGGGTGCAACCGGAACCATGGTATTGCGCGGGCAAACGTTCACAGGGAAATTCCGTAACCGCTTTGCCTTGCACGTACAAGCGATTCACCACATCACCCGAATCAAGGTGCTCGCCTTTCAGTAGTACGGCTTTGCAGCCCATCTGCAACAAACGCGCGCCCACCTCATCCACCGTGCTCGCGCCCGTGAAGGCCTGCGCTTCAGGCCAATTCGGCGTCAAAAGGTCAACAACCGGAAATAACTCGTTTCTGAAACAATCGAACAAGGCCTGGCCACCGAAAGAATCACCACGGCCGGATGCGCGCACCGGGTCAACAACCAATGGAACATGCGGCCACAACTGCTTGGCTTTCAAGACCGCCGCCACGGCGGCCACTCTACCCAGCACACCGGTTTTAATCGCGCTGGGGGCAATGCCGTCGTCGAGCAAGGCCTGAAGCTGGTCATCAATCCAGTCAGCAGCACAGGCTTCAAAGCGCTTCACACCCACAGTGTTTTGCGCGGTCAGCCCAGTCAGCACGGTCAAAGGGTGCGCGCCCAGGGCGGCAATGGTGAGCGCATCGGCCTGCAAGCCAGCGCCAGCGGTGGGATCTGACGCTGAAAATGTCAGCACCAGCGGTACGGTCTGTGTCATTCAAAACCCAAAAAAAACCGACAACCTTTGTAGTCGGCTGCCAAACTCAGTATTATCCACCCGTTGCAATTTTTTTTCTGGAAGTAGGTCAGAATGAATACTTGGATTTGTTTGATTTGCGGTTGGGTATACGATGAAGCCGCTGGCTTGCCTGAAGAAGGCATTGCCCCTGGCACCAAATGGGACGACGTACCCCCGAACTGGGTTTGCCCAGAGTGCGGTGCCCGCAAAGAAGATTTTGAGATGACTCAGATCTAAAAACCACACCCCATGGATCAATGACCGAACAAAAAACGGACCCTGCCCGCGCGTTTGAAGACCACGCTCCCACGCCGGTCAGGCCCAAGTTTGTTCGGCAACTGGGTCAATTTTCGGTTGGCCTGCTGATCGCAGCATCCCTGCTGCTGCTGGGAGCCCTGTATGCAAAAAGCCAATCCGGCGCTATTCGCAATACCCAACTGAACCAGGTCAACCTGGTTGAAAGCCGCATTCAGCAGGAACTGATCGCACTGAACGGCCCCATTGGCGAACCCCTTCAGCCCCAAAGCCTCAAGGCTCTTCTCACACTAGGCCAGCAAGTCAGCCAGCAAAACAGGCATTTTCAATGGTTCGGCGCGCTGCACAGCCAAACCCTGCAGGTATTGCTGACACAGGCCATCGAGGCTTTGTCCCGCCCGGTTGCAGGTATCAACTCAAGCCCTGAAGTGCAACAACAACTTGAAGCGCAAGTCCGGCTTGATGCGCTCCCAAAGCTGACACAACTCAAGGCTCATATCGAGCAAGCCACCAACGGTTACCTTGTTTTGCTATTTGGGCTGGGGCTGCTACTGACAATTATTGCTGTGGCGCTTGGCTTTCAATGGTATACCCATCAAAAGACACTGGCATTAAGCCGCCGTGTCCAAATGCTGAGCCGTGCGCTTCACAGCCAGCAGGAAAATGACCAAAAACGGGAGGGCGCGCATGCCGCGCTTGAAGGCGTGCTGAAAGCACTCAGCCAGAACCAGCAGCTTGAGCACCGCGCAACCCTGATGCAAATCGGTCAGCAACTGGAAGAATTGAATCAGAGCGGACGAGCGGTGCTTCAGTTTGCGAAATCATTTCACCAGTTGTCCACCCAGGGCACACAAGTGGTGAAGTCGACACTGAACAGCGAACAGCGCAACACCAAGGCGGAAAGCCACATGGAAATCATGCAGGCACAACTGGAGGGTTTGCGTTCCGACATTCGAACGGCCGCACAAGGCTTGCGCAAAGCAGGTGAGGTAAGCCGGCAATTGCTGGGCCGGCTGGACGCCACCCAAATGGAACTGACCCTGACCGAACCAGAGAACAATCGCCAGCTTCAGCAACTTGTAGAGCAAAGCCAGCAGGCCTTGAAAGAGTCGATTGAAGGCCTGGTGCTGGCCAGCCAGAAAATCAACATGGGCCAGCACGAATCCGACAAACTGGCGGAATACATGGCAGTGAACCAGACCGCCTGGTCCAACCTGTTGAATCAGGTTGAGCAGGTGGCCGAGTCGGCTTCACAGGAATCAGAAAACGCCTTGCGACTGGCCAAACGCCTCATGGACAAAAGCCAGCAGAACCCGCTGACCGTGCCAATCAATGCCAATCGGGATCAGGCCGCCAAAGCACCACCGCAACTGCTGCCCTGACCTGCTGTGCAACCGTAACAATGGTCACCCACTACAACGTCAATCGTGTCCAGCGCATTGCGCGTCAAGTCACTCAGTGTCATTGCCTTGCCGCTTGAATCGCGCACCGGCCAGCCCAACTGCTGGTTGAAGTCGCAATCGTACAGCGTGCCTTCATAATCAATCGACACAAGGCTTCGGCACATCACCGCCGCCAGATTGCTTTCACGGTAAGCGCCCTTCAGCGTATTCATGTAGGTCTCGAACGTCCCCTTGCTGATCAGGGTGCTGCCAAAACGGGCAATCGGCATGTTGGTAATCGTCACCAGCCCTGTAAAGCGGATGCCAAACTTCTCGAACAGCACCGCCTTGTAATCGGCTTCCAGCGCTTCCTGCGGGGGCGGCAATGCAGGTCCTTGCGGGTTGAATACCAGCGTCAGGCGCAGTTTGTCGCCATATCCCAGCGCATTCAGTTTCTGAAGCCCTGCAATGCTGGCATCAAACACCCCTTTGCCCCGCTGCTTGTCCACATTGTCTTCAAGGTAGCAAGGCAATGAAGCAAAAATTTCCACTTCGTTTTCGGCCAGAAACTCCGCGAGGTCTTCATAACCCGGTTCGCTCAAAATGGTCAGGTTGCAGCGGTCAATCACGTGCACACCCGCTTTGCGGGCAGCCACCACCAGGCGCTTGAAGCGCGGGTTCATCTCAGGTGCACCACCTGTCAGGTCCAGTTTCTTGACCCAACCCTGATTCATCAAGACAATCAACTGGTCAATCTGTTCATCCTGCATCAGCTCAGTGCGATTGGGGCCTGCGTTCACATGGCAATGGGTGCAGCTTTGATTGCACAGATATCCCAGGTTGACCTGAATGGTCTCCAGGTTCAAGCGCTTGACGCTTGGGAAGGTGGTACTTTTCAACAAATGAACGACTGAGTGCATGTAGGCTCCGGTTTCTGTGCGCCGCGCGGTTATTTCGTTTTGAGATAATGAGAGAATCAAAGCTCTCAGACAAGGTCTTTGCGGTTTAATTATCGCGTTAATTCATAGTAACAAACTTACGGAACTTCATTCGCTCAAGCCATGATTCAAGTTACAGTCAACGGTGAAAATCGTGAAATGCCCGAGAACAGCACCGTGGCCCAACTGGTGGAAGCCCTTGAACTGACCGGCAAACGCATCGCCGTCGAATTGAACGGCGAGATTGTCCCAAAAAGCCAGCACGCGGCCACACCGATTCAGCCCGGTGCAAGCCTGGAAATCGTAGTGGCAGTGGGCGGCGGATAAATCCTCAGGAGCAGTACCCAATATGCAGAATACCCAAGACACATGGAAAGTCGGCAGTCGCGAATTCACCAGCCGTTTGCTGGTGGGCACCGGAAAATACGCCAGCCTGGACGAAACCCGCGAAGCCATTACAGAAAGCGGCGCTGAAATTGTCACTGTGGCCATTCGCCGTACCAACATTGGTCAAAACGCAGGCGAAGCCAGCCTGCTCGACCACATCCCCCCAAGCAAATTCACTTATCTCCCCAACTCTGCGGGCTGTTACACCGCCAAAGACGCAGTACGCACTCTGCGGCTGGGACGTGAACTTCTGGATGGCCACAACCTTTGCAAACTTGAAGTGCTGGGCGACCCCACCAACCTGTACCCCGACATGGAAGAAACCCTGATCGCTGCCAAAGAACTGGTGGCTGACGGTTTTGACGTCATGGTGTATTGTTCCGACGATCCGATTTACGCGCGCAAGCTAGAGGACGTGGGCTGCCTGGCCATCATGCCACTGGCCTCACTCATCGGTTCCGGCATGGGCATTCTGAACCCGTGGAACATCAACCTGATTCTTGAGAAGGCGCAGGTTCCCGTGATTGTGGATGCTGGCGTGGGCACCGCTTCCGATGCAGCGATTGCCATGGAACTGGGCTGTGCCGGCGTGTTGATGAACACCGCCATTGCCAAGGCGAAAAACCCGGTGCAAATGGCGCGTGCCATGCGTTTGGCTACACAGGCAGGAAGGGAGGCCTTTCTTGCAGGTAGAATGCCGAAAAAGTTTTACACGGCCAGCCCCTCTTCCCCTGTGGAAGGCGTTATTTCTTCCAGCACAAAATGACAGACCAAACCCCTGACAATCCATTTCGCGACCAACACATCAAAAGTTTTGTGAAACGTCGGGGGCATATTTCACGCGCACAAGAACGCGCCGTGGAAGAAGGAATGCCCAAGTGGGGCATTGCCTACAACGCCCAAACGCAAATTGATTTTGAAAAACAGTGGGACACCACGGGTCAGCCCAACTGGCTTGAAATCGGCTTTGGCATGGGTGAAACAACCGCCAAAATTGCCGCTGCACATCCGCAGGTGAACTACCTCGGGGTTGAAATCTACACCGCAGGCGTGGGTTCATTGCTGAAAAAAATCGAAGAAGAAGGCATTCAGAACATTCGAGTCATTTCCCACGATGTGGTGGATGTGCTTCGCGACATGATCCCAGACCACAGCCTGGACAAGGTGCTACTGTATTTTCCTGACCCCTGGCGCAAGGCCCGCCACCACAAGCGCAGGCTGATTCAACCGGAATTTGTGGCCAAGCTTGCCAAAAAAATGAAGCCCGGCGGCCTGCTGCACTGCGCCACCGACTGGGAAAACTATGCCCATCACATGCATGACGTGCTGAGCGTGGCCCCCGACTGGCAAAACACAGCCAGTACCCCGTTCGTGCCTCGGCCTGAAGACCGTCCGCTCACCAAGTTTGAAAACCGCGGCCTGAAACTGGGTCACGGTGTCTGGGACCTGCTCTACCGGGTTCGCTAAAACTGCCAGCCTCCCCATGTTCGGGTAACTGAACAACGACCTCCCCTCTTGCGGTATGTCACAGACCGCAGCGGTTTGATTTAATTGGGATCGATTCAAGCAACCTTGTGACGGCATGCTTTCAACACAACCAACCGGCTTGCTGCGTGCCCTTTTTTCCAAAAGGGCCAGCCTTTCACTGAACGCACGTACATTGCTGGTGTGTCTGGAAGCTCTCTTCGTGTTGTGTCTCTGCCTGTATGTCATCTTGAACAAGCAGATCGCCACCCAGCATGAAGACAAGATCGAGCGGCTTCTGTATGACAAAGCACTGGCCATTCATCAGGTCAACACCCCTGACACCAACACAGACACCCAATTCGCCCCGGTTTTTTACCACCAGGGCAACCTGCAGGAAGCACAGTTCACACAGCACTGGCCCAAAGCCTGTCACCCTGTATCCGTAGGTGCCACTTCAAAAATTCAGCAATTCAGGTGCGAAAATGGTGTTCGTCTTCATGCCATTCAAACCCAACTAAACCCCGAGCAGGCACAAAGCGCGCAAGTCACCTTGTGGGCAGTGCACACGGCCGGCCTTTCAATGCTGAGCATGCCCGTGCATGAAGCCATTGGGTTGGCCCTGCTGGTGTTGACCATCAGCGCGCTGTGCAGCCGATGGATCAGCCATTCCATCACCCAGCCGCTTGCTGAAATTACCGCCAGCGCTGAACACATGTCAGCCGGCCACTACGATTGGCGGCTCCCTGACAACCCGATACCGGAGATCAACCAGCTTGCATCCAGCTTCAACCACATGGCCAAAAGCCTGCAGGAAAGGGACAAGGTCATTCGCCGCACTGCCTACAAAGACCAGTTGACCGGGCTGGACAACAGGGCCTTTCTCAGCCTGGCCTTGCGGGAACGCACCCAATCTGCCCGAGAACCCCTGTCCATAGTGGTGTGGGGCATTGACAACCTGGACAACATCAACGAAGTGCTGGGCCATGAAGTGGCCGACAAGGTGCTGGTGAAGGTTGCTCGCAAAGCGGCAAGGGTGTGCCGCGAAAACCTGGTCATTGCGCGGCTTGAGGGCAATGTGTTCTGCATGCTGCTGCCTCGCGCCCTGCTGGAAGCGATGCTGAAAAAACACTGCATCAAGCGCTTGCTGCATGGTTCTTTAAGGGTGCAGAATTACCAGCTCGACATACAAAGCCATGCAGGGCTTGCGCACTATCCCGAGCACGGTGAATGCCCCGACAGCCTGATGCGTCGCGCTGAAATTGCACGCCAGCTCGCCAAGAAAACACGCCAGACCTGCATTGTGTTTGAACCCCGGCTGGAACAGCGCTCGGCCAATCGGCTTGAACTGGTCGCACAACTGCGCAAAGCCATCAATGAACAGGAATTCTGCCTGTACTTTCAGCCCAAACTTAACCTGCGGACCAACAGCATCAACCAGGCCGAAGCCCTGTTGCGCTGGAACCACCCCACGCGCGGCGTCATTGCCCCCGGCGGTTTCATCGAGTTGGCTGAACAAACAGGCATGATCAAGGAAATCACGCGGCTCGTGTTTCGCCAAACCTACAGCATCATCGCCCTGTGCACCCAGCAAAATATTCGCCTGTCGCTTAACCTGTCTGCACTGGACCTGGAAGACAACAGCCTGGTCGACTTTGTGTCGCAACTGCATGAACAACAACCCGATGCCGCCCGCCACATGGTGCTTGAAATCACCGAAAGCGCAGCCATGCGCGACCCGGAACAGGCGCTGGAAATTCTCAACGAACTCGCAGCGATGGGATTTCAAATCTCGATTGATGATTTTGGTACCGGCTATTCTTCACTGGCTTACCTGAAACGCTTTCCAGTCACCGAGCTTAAAATCGACCGATCACTGGTACAGGGGGCCGACCTTGACACTGACGGGCAAATCATTCTCGAATCCACCATCGAAATGGGCCACATCATGGGTTTGTTGGTCACCACCGAAGGGGTTGAGACACAGGCCGAGTTTGACCTCGTCAAAAAACTGGGAGCCGATTATGTGCAGGGCTTCTGGTTGTCTAAACCCATGCCTTTCGAAGAATTCAAGCTGAAACACCTGATTGGCAACCACGATGAACTGGTCCCATACGCTTAAACGCATATTTAGTTTTGTCTTTTCAAGCAAGTTTTACCTGATGTGCCGCGGCTTCGATATGATGTCGTGATGACAATTCACACAAAGCAGCATCCCGTGAAAATGAAACAATTCGACGTTGCCATCATTGGCAGCGGTCTCGCCGGCCTGACCACAGCCCTGCAACTGGCAGACAAACTCAAAGTGGCCATCATCTGCAAACGATCCGTCTCCGACTCGGCTAGCCGCTGGGCACAAGGGGGCATCGCCGCGGTTCGCGACCCCGCAGACAGCGTGGAAGAACACGTTCAGGACACCTTGGTGGCCGGTGGTGGGCTGTGTGAACGCGATGCCGTGCAGTTCATTCTTGAAAATGCATCCAAATCAATTGACTGGCTGGTGGAACAGGGCGTGCCCTTCTCTCGCGAAGACGAAGAAGGCCCCAGTAACACAGAGCCCAACGGTTTTCACCTGACGCGCGAAGGTGGCCACAGCCGCCGTCGTATCCTGCACGTGGCCGACGCCACGGGCGACGCCGTACAGAACACCCTGGAAGCCAAAGCGCGCAACCACCCCAACATTGAATTGTTCGAGCACCACATGGTGATCGACCTCATCACGGGCGACCGTCTGAGCGAGAAAAAGGCCGGCATTCTTGGTGCCTACATTCTGGATGAACAATCTCAGCGTGTACTCACCCTGACATGCCCCTACATCGTGCTGGCCTGTGGTGGCGCAGGCAAGGTATACAACTACACCACAAACCCCGACACAGCCACCGGCGATGGCATTGCCATGGCCTGGCGCGCGGGCTGCCGAATTTCCAATATGGAATTCATCCAGTTTCACCCGACCTGCCTGTACCACCCCTACGCCAAAAGCTTTTTGATTACCGAAGCCGTGCGGGGCGAAGGCGGCCTGCTCAAGCTGCCGGATGGCACCCGCTTCATGCCTGAACACGACGAGCGCGCTGAACTGGCACCGCGCGACGTGGTGGCGCGCGCCATCGACTTTGAAATGAAAAAGCGCGGCCTGGATTGCGTGTACCTGGACATCAGCCACGAGCCCGAAGAAAAGCTGAAAAAACACTTCCCGACCATTTACAAGCGCTGCCTTGAACTGGGCATCGACATCACCAAGCAAGGCATTCCGGTGGTGCCAGCGGCCCACTACACCTGTGGTGGCGTAGTGACCGATCACAATGCGCGAACTGACATTCCCGGCTTGTATGCCGTCGGCGAAACAGCCTATACCGGCCTTCACGGTGCAAACCGGCTGGCCAGCAACAGCCTGCTGGAATGCGTGGTACTGGGCCAGGCTGCCGCCAACCACATTCTGACCAAACCACACCGCGAAACCATGGGCCTGCCCGATTGGGATGAAAGCCGGGTGACCGACCCCGACGAAGAAGTGGTGATTTCACACAACTGGGCTGAACTTCGCCAAACCATGTGGAACTACGTGGGCATTGTGCGCACCGACAAACGCCTGGAACGTGCCCAGCACCGCATTCAACTGCTGCGTGAGGAAATTTTGGAGTTCTACAGCAACTTCCGGGTGAGCCGCGATTTGCTTGAACTGCGAAACCTGGTGGATGTGGCAGATCTGATTGTGACCAGCGCCCTAAGCCGCAAGGAAAGTCGCGGGCTTCATTACAGCACCGACTATCCGGGCACCTTGCCCAAGGCGTTTCCGACGGTGTTGCAACGGCCGAAGAAGCGATAAGGCTCTGTTCTTGGCCTTCCCAGCGTGCCTTGCCCGATTCCGCACAGAAAACCGCTTAATCCCCTTGTTGAATTAATTCTTGCTCACCGAATCAGGCAAAACAGACGGCCTGATTCGGAGTCGGCTTGCAGCCGAACGCAGCGAATCAATTCCACCGGGGCGGTTTTCCTGAATGTGCGGAACAGGCAAGTGCACTGCCGTGGAGGCCCTAAAGAAGCCGGTTCGCGCAGGCAACTGGTTAAGAGCAACGCCGGTGGATATCATCACCAGTGTAAGTCCTTCGACACAGGCAGCCGAATCACTGCCGCTGGAGCGAATTAACCGCCGCTGGCCATTGCGTCGCCAGTGCCAACCAGTCGCAATTGTTGCCCACTCGCGCGAGATCAATCACCGGCGGGTTTGTGCCCAGTCAGCAGCGATGTTCCAGTCGCTTGCCATTCAAGAAAACCTGCCCGTTTGAATTCACATGCAACGTTCGGCTGCAAGCCGGCAACACACTCGACCGGCTTTTTTGTCGAGTGTGTTGAGTCAGTGTGAATTTCAAAAAGGGATCAACAGGTTTTCAGGCAAGCAACTGGAATTCGCGCTGAATGGGCTTTTCATACCCGCAGGTGGTTGCTCACAATTCGCGCCGAATGGGCAAAAACTTGCGCCGAGGCATGCAATCGAGCGGTGAGTGGCAGTTAGTCCAGCACCCGAAGTGAATAATCCACCGCCGCAATGTCTTTGGTCAGCGAACCAATCGAAATGCGATCAACGCCGGTTTCGGCAATGGCCCGTACCGTGTGTTCATTCACCCCACCCGAGGCTTCCAGAACCGCACGTCCCTGGTTCAATTCCACGGCCACCCGCATGGCTTCCAGACCAAAGTTGTCCAGCAACACGGACTTCGCGCCCGCCTGCAGGGCTTCTTCCAGTTGCACCAGGCTTTCCACTTCGATTTGAACCGACACATGGGCAGCCCCCAAGGCGTCGGCATTGGCCAGCACTTGCGCAATACCGCCCGCCGCGGCAATGTGGTTTTCCTTGATCAAAATGCCGTCGTACAAAGCCAGTCGCTGATTCAGACCACCGCCCACACGCACCGCGTATTTTTGGGCCAGGCGCATGCCGGGCAAGGTCTTCCGGGTATCCAGAATGGACGACTTGGTACCCTCGATCAGTTGAACAAAATGACGTGTTCGAGTCGCCACAGCGCTCAGCGACTGAAGGTAATTCATGGCTGAACGTTCGGCTGTCAGCAAAGGGCGGGCAAAGGCTTCAATTTCACAGACCACCGTCCCCGGTTGCACTTCCTGGCCTTCTGGCACCTGCCAACGTACCAAAGCATCGCAACACAAGGCGCTGAACACCCCGTTGAACCAGTCCTGCCCGCACACCACTGCCTTGTCGCGGCACAGCAATTGCGCCTTGCAACGCTTCCCTTCTGGCACCAGCAAACCGGTCCAGTCGGTGTTGCCCATGTCCTCGGCAATGGCGTCGTGCACGTTTTTCAGCAAGGCCAGTTCAAGCGCAGGTCCGAATGATTGAAACAGTTCTGAACGGCTCATGCTGGTCCCACTCCCTTGTGCGCCTGTTCCAAACGGGCTTGGCCACGCGGGCCGGAAATACCATGTACTTTCGCAAAGTCGAGCATGCGGTCAATGCATCGGTAAGCCTGTTTTCCCAAATCAGGGTCAACGTGCACTTCGCCAAGCCCGGTATCAAAACCGGTTTTCAGTACATCCCGCAGGTTCTTCAGGCCGTTCATAGCCATCCACGGGCAATGCGCACAGCTTTTACATGTGGCGGAATTGCCTGCAGTGGGGGCTTCAATCAGCATTTTTCCAGGCGCCAGCTGGCGCATCTTGTGAAGAATGCCATTGTCAGTGGCCACGATAAAGGTGTTAACTCCCGGGGTTTGCGTGGCCTTGATCATTTGCGTGGTTGATCCCACCACATCTGCCAATGCCACAACATCGGCCGGGGATTCCGGGTGCACCAACACCATGGCGTCGGGATGCTGGGCTTTCAATATCACCAGCTCTTCAGCCTTGAATTCATCATGCACCAGGCATGATCCCTGCCACAGCAGCATGTCTGCCCCGGTCTGCTTTTGGATGTATTGGCCCAGATGCCGATCTGGCGCCCAAATCATTTTTTGCCCTTGGGCATGCAAGTGGCCAACAATATCCAGCGCAATGCTGGAGGTAACCATCCAGTCTGCCCGCGCTTTCACAGCCGCACTGGTATTGGCGTATACCACCACAGTGCGATCGGGATGCTGATCACAAAACGCATTGAATTCGGCTGAGGGGCAACCCAGATCGAGCGAACAGGTGGCATCCAGGTCGGGCATGAACACCCGTTTTTCGGGATTCAGGATCTTGCTGGTTTCACCCATGAAACGCACGCCCGCCACCACAAGGTTTTGCTGCTTGCTCTCACGTCCAAAACGCGCCATTTCCAGCGAGTCCGATACACACCCACCTGTTTCTTCGGCCAAATCCTGCAATTCTGCGTCCACGTAGTAGTGCGCGACCAGCACCGCATCCCGGGCTTTAAGCAATTCCCTGATTTCGGCTTTCAACGATTCGCGCTCTGATGCCTCAGGTTGTAAAGGCACGCGAGCCCATGCCTGGGAGGGCTTGCAACTGAGGGAGGGGTTGGCCTGATTGGGCAGATCGAACTCCACCGGCTTGATGTCTACTTGATTCACGAAACTCTCGATCAATGGCGCAGAAAGCACGCATTTTACTCTCTTGCAGCCAGAAAATCCTGCCAATCCAGACCGAAGGCCTTTGCTGAACTTTTATCGAATGTACGTCACTCAAACGAAGCATTTCCGCAATGCGACAGCGCTCAATGCTTTACGTCCTTAGTCCGTTGTCTTTTCATGTCCTCATATCTCTTGGAGCATACTTCATGTTGAAGCAATCCGTTAAATCACTTTCAATCCTGGCTGCGTTGTTGTCCATGCACACTGTTGCATCTGCGACTTGTCAGGGTAGCGACTGTCAAGTTGAGGTCGAAGCCAATGTCGACTTCGATGGTCACTATCACCTCAGCCCCAGCCACAATGGCATTTACATTCAAAGCAACACTGGCACAAACACCGCCATTGTTGACTTGCAAAACGTCGTCATGCGCGACAACGGTGCCGTATCTGGCGCGGCTCAAGCTGTGGGCAACAACATTGCCATTTCACTCAGCTCTTCTTCAAAAGTGCCTGTGCGTCATGTGTCCCAAGGTAACTATGGTGACCAGTTGGCCACTGTCAGCCTCATCCAGCACTCGGCCTCCAAAACTGGCGAAGTCAATATTGAAGCTGTATCCATTGGCAACAACTTCAGTCTCAGCCTGGACCACGCCACACTGGCCGAACTGTCTGTTGCACAGTGCAACGTGAGCGACAACGTGGCATTGGCTGAATTCCGCTTTGACCCCACCAAGTTGACTGCGTCTGCAACAGCCGTAGGCAACAACATTTCAATTGGCGCAGTGCGTCCTTAATTGAACTTTTTCATCCCCGGCATCAACTTACAGCAAAGCAGCTCGCTTCAAAGATTGCCGGGGGTGAATTCTCCTCCCTGTCATCCGCCAGTCCTACACCGGAAACCGTCCAATGAAAAAGCTCAGCTTCATCGTCGCAATGCTCCTGGCACCCACTTCTGCAACCTTTGCTCAAACTTTTGAAGGCAATGTCAGCTCGTTTGAAACCCCTTTTGGCATGCGCAGCGTCACCGACATTGATTCGCCCGCCGCAACCCGTCGCGACGAGAACTTCAACCGCACCCAAGTGCAAGCCCCGGGCTTTGGTTTCGCATCCACCGCCATCGGCAACCTGATCAATGTTCAGACCGAGGGCAGCAATAACACAGTCGTCATCAACGCAACACAGATCAACAACGGCAGTCAGAACGCATCCATTGATAGCGGCTTCTGAAACCGCGTCGCACTTGAATACACAAAGGCCCACTATGTTTCGCTATTCCACTCTTAAGCTTGCCTTCATCACCGCACTGGCTGCCACGGGCAGTGCTTGCACCACCCTGCCTTCTTTCAGCAAGGCAGAGTACGTCAGCGCCTTTGACGGGGCCAGCGTGATGGAGAACAAAACCCGGTACAGCCAGGCGCTCGAGTGCCTGAAGCCCATGGTGGGCGGTCGTGGCCCCAATGCAAAGCGTTTCGCAGTGGGCCGGGTGAGCGACTTTACAGGCAAGGAAGACCTGGTCAACGGCAAACGTTTGACGCAAGGTGCGGCCCTCATGGTCATCTCGGCGCTGGCTAAAACAGGTGTGCCAATGGTCGAGCGTTTTGACACATCGATTGCCGACATGGAGCTGAAGTACTCCGACAACAAACTGATTACAGATAACCCTGACAGCAAAGCACACCGCCAGATTTTCTCCGGTTCCCTGCCCGGCTCCGACTATCACATCGTGGGTGGCATCACCGAAGTCAACTACAACATTCGCAGTGGCAGCCTGGAGTCTTCAATCCGTTTTATTGGAGCTGCGGCACGCTACTTTGTCATGAACGTTGCAGTGGATCTGCGGGTTGTGAACACCAAAACACTGGAAGTGGTGAATACACAAAGCCTGCAAAAGCAAATCATAGGTACCGAATTGAGTGGCGGCTACTTCCGCCTGTTCTCCGATGGCCTGGTTGACGTGAATGCAGCGGAACGCACACAGGAACCCATTCAAAAAGGCGTGCGCATGGTCATTGAGCAGGCTGTGTTCAACATGCTGACCGAGATGAATAACCTGCCCGCGCAAAACTGCGCAAGATTAAGCACCGCCAATCTGGAAACTGAACAAGAAACCCAGACTGCAGCAGCGCCAATGCCGGTCAAGCAGCGCAACAGCAATCCGATTGTATTGACACCGCCACCCGCACTGAATGCCTCCAGGCAAGGTGAAAACGTCAGTATTGATCCGAATACCGGTGAAATTGTCAGGCCTACCCGCTCAGCAACCTCCACCAGCAATAGCGCTGCTGCCCAACAAAGCGAAGTGACTGAACTGAAAGGTCTGTTTGGTGCCGGCAGCACACCCCAGGAACCCGCTTCAACCTCCAACACAACCCGGGAAATGCAGGAAAAACTGCTGTGGGGAAGTCGTCCACAAATTCGCTAAAAGCACAGCGAATCTCCAAGGCAGGCAGGTAGCCTGCAAACCAGCCCCGACATACTGGTCAAAAACAAAAAGCCTCAAGAAACACTTCTTGAGGCTTTTTTTACTTATTCACAGACAGATCCTGACAGGCAGTAAACCCGTCGCCGTTGTTTATTCAGCTTGATCTTTTGCGCTGTCAGATTCACTGATTGGCGAGGCCAGAATTTTATCAATCCGTTTCTGGTCCATGTCCACCACTTCGAACCGCCAGCCCTGCCATTCCACCACTTCACCCGTGCTGGGCAAGCGTCCGGAAAGCAACATGACCATGCCGCTCAGGGTGTGGTAACGGCCTTTCTCTTCCTCGGGCACACTCTTGATGTTCAGGGTGTCTTTCAGTTCAAGAATGGCGATAGCACCATCCAGCAGCCAGGAACCATCTTCCCGTTGCACCGCCCAAGAATCTTCCTTGTTGTGGGGCGTGAATTCACCCGTGAGTGCTTCCATCAGATCATGAAGCGTCACAATGCCTTCGAGCTCGCCGTACTCGTCGATGACGAAAGCGATGTCCATGTTGTTGCTGCGGAATTGGGTCAGCAACTCCATGCCTGTCAAGGTTTCGGGCACAAACACGCACTGCTGCAAATTGGACGCGAAATCAGGCATTTCACCCTGCGCGGCATAGGCCAGGGCCTGCTTGGCATGAATTACGCCGATCAGGTTGTCGAGGTTTCCGTCAACCACTGGGAAACGCGAATACTGCGACTCAATCACCCGCTTCAGGTTTTCTTCCTGCGGCAAACGAATGTCAAGGTACAGTACGTCCGAACGCGGGATCATCAATGAACCCAACTGGCGGTCATCCAGACGGAACACATTGCGCAACATCGTGTGCTCGCTGCTTTCAATGACACCTGACACGGAGCCTTCGTCCAGCATGGCGTGAATTTCCTCTTCGGTCACACCGTTGTCCATGTTTTCCTTGACCCCCATGATGCGCAGCAGGCCCCGGGTTGAAAACGACAGAAACATCACGAAGGGGCGTGTGGCAATGGCCAGAATCTGCATGGGTCTAGCGACCAGGCGAGCAATAACCTCCGGGCTGATCTGCCCCAGCCGCTTGGGGACCAGCTCACCAACCACAATGGATACATAGGTCACGCCAACCACGACAACCGCAGTCGATGCGACATCCGTGAACGCAACCTCCAGACCAAATGACTGAAGCCAAATGGCGAATGGTTTGGCCAGTACGGCCTCACCCACAATACCGCTGAGCACACCGATCGAAGTAATGCCGATTTGCACTGTGGACAAAAATTTGGTGGGGTCTTCAGACAACTTCAAAGCCACCGCAGCGGCCTTGTCACCTTCAGCGGCCAACTTCACCAAACGGGCCTTTCGGGCTGTGACCAAGGCGATCTCGGACATGGCGAACAGGCCGTTTGTCAGAATCAAACCGAGCAGAATCAGCACTTCCATGAACGTTCCCCCTGACCGATGGGCGCAACAGAATAATCAAACTGTGAGTTTGAGTGGGCGGTGTCTGACTGGAGAAACTGCGCGTGATGGTGCGCGAAAGACTCAACGAGGGGGGTTGCCAATGAAGGCGAGGTGAAGTTTGAACAACTTCGACAACTGGAACTATCCATAAACGGTCGGGAAAGGCCCGAGCACTCCTGTAAGAAAAAAACACCGCCTAATCGTACAAAGACGACGGGGCGGTGTCAATTTTTCTTTTAAAAATCAGGTCTTGTGGTAAATCTCAGACCCTTTCTTGATGAACTCGATGGATTTCTCCTGCATTCCCTTGTTCAGCGCTTCTTTTTCAGAAACACCCAGCTTTTCAGCGTATTCGCGTACATCCTGGGTAATTTTCATCGAACAGAAGTGCGGTCCGCACATGGAGCAGAAATGCGCCACTTTCATGCTCTGCTTGGGCAATGTTTCATCGTGGTATTCACGCGCCGTGTCCGGGTCAAGGCCCAGGTTGAACTGGTCGTCCCAGCGGAATTCGAAACGCGCCTTTGAAAGCGCATTGTCACGAATCTGTGCACCGGGGTGGCCCTTGGCCAAATCTGCAGCGTGGGCCGCAATTTTGTAGGTGATGATGCCGTCTTTCACATCCTTCTTGTTTGGCAAGCCCAAATGTTCCTTGGGCGTGACGTAACACAGCATGGCGCAACCATACCAGCCAATCTGCGCAGCACCAATACCGCTGGTGATGTGGTCATAGCCAGGGGCAATGTCGGTGGTCAATGGGCCGAGGGTATAGAACGGGGCTTCATGGCATTCCTTCAACTGAATGTCCATGTTTTCCTTGATCAACTGCATGGGCACATGGCCCGGGCCTTCAATCATCACCTGCACATCATGCTTCCACGCAATCTGGGTCAATTCACCCAGGGTGCGCAGTTCGCTCAACTGGGCTTCGTCGTTGGCATCCCACACCGAACCGGGGCGCAAGCCATCGCCCAGCGAGAAGCTGACGTCGTAGGCCTTCATGATTTCGCAAATGTCTTCGAAATGCTCGTACAGGAAGCTTTCCTTGTGGTGCGCCAGGCACCACTTGGCCATAATTGAACCGCCACGGCTCACAATGCCGGTCATGCGGCTTGCTGTCATTGGCACATAAGCCAAACGCACGCCAGCATGAATGGTGAAGTAATCCACGCCCTGCTCGGCTTGCTCGATCAGCGTGTCGCGGAAAATCTCCCAAGTCAGGTCTTCGGCCTTGCCGTTGACTTTTTCCAGCGCCTGGTAAATCGGCACGGTGCCGATTGGCACTGGGCTGTTGCGCAGAATCCATTCACGGGTTTCATGAATGTGCTTGCCAGTAGACAGGTCCATGACCGTGTCGCCACCCCAACGGATGGACCAGGTCATTTTTTCCACTTCTTCACCAATGGAAGAGGACACCGCCGAGTTACCAATATTGGCATTGATCTTGACCAGGAAGTTGCGGCCAATAATCATCGGTTCGACTTCAGGGTGGTTGATGTTCAAGGGAATAATGGCGCGGCCGCGGGCGATTTCTTCCCGCACGAATTCAGGCGTGATTTGCTGTGGAATGGACGCCCCAAAAGACTCACCGGGGTGCTGACGTGTCAACAGGTCCACCATTTTTGCGCCAATTTTTCCACCGGCGTGCTTCAGGCTTTCAATGTATTCCTGGCGTCGCAGGTTTTCGCGAATGGCCACGTATTCCATTTCAGGCGTGATAATGCCCTGGCGTGCATAGTGCATCTGGGTCACGTTCTTGCCTGCCTTGGCCTTGCGGGGCTTGCGTTGCAGGTTGAAGCGCAACTCGGTCAGCTTGGGGTCGTTCAGGCGCTCAACGCCGTATTCTGAACTGGGGCCAGCCAACAGTTCGGTGTCGTTGCGCTCTTCAATCCACGCGCTGCGAATCGCTGGCAACCCCGAACGGATATCAATTTTTGCATTCGGGTCTGTGTAAATGCCTGAGCAGTCGTACACATAAATGGGTGGGTTTTTCTCGCCACCAAACGATGTGGGAGTGTCGTCTTGTGAAATTTCACGCATGGGTACTTGAATGTCAGGGCGTGAGCCCTGCACGTACACTTTGCGGGAATTGGGAAGTGGCTGGACCGCGGCTTCGTCCACCTTGGCGGTTGCGGCGAGGAAATCTGGATTGGCGCTCATGAGAACTCCTAGTTGGGCGTAAATCAATTTGCTGGGTGCAGCAGAAACATTCCACCCAGCCACCCAAAAAGGCAAAGCCAGTGAAGCGCTTCCTGCGAACAGCATTATCTGCACAGGTATGAGGGTTTTTCTCACCCGGCAACAATTTGCCAGGACCCCTGCGTTAAACTTCAGTAAGCTCAAAGTATAGGCCCGCGCCAGCCGCAGCTCAACATCGGTTTGCACAAGGCGCTCTTTTTGTTCAACTTTATCGGATCACGCAATTTCATGGGCAACAGACTCAGTTCAATCACCACCCGTACCGGCGACGACGGCACCACCGGGCTGGCCGACGGCAGCCGTTTGGCGAAAAACGACCTGCGGGTGCACGCCATGGGCGACGTGGACGAACTGAACTCGCACCTCGGTCTGATCTTGACCGAGCCTTTGCCGGAGAGACTGGCCACTGAACTGACCCGCATTCAACACGACCTTTTCGACCTGGGTGCTGCCCTGTGCATGCCTGGCTTTGATGTGTTCCCCCCGCAAGCGGTGGCCCGCCTTGAAGACCTGATCAAGGAATTCAACGAACCGCTTCCCCGCCTTGAAGAGTTTATTTTGCCCGGTGGCAGCAAGGCCTCAGCCTACACTCACATTGCCCGTACGGTCTGCCGCCGGGCGGAACGCGTGTTGGTGGACTTGAACCAGAAATCAGAGTTGCCCAAAGACCTGTTGTTGTACTTGAACCGCCTGTCAGATTTCCTGTTTGTGGCCTCGCGCTGGATTCACCACAAAAAAGGTGTGCGCGATGTGCAATGGAAAAAAGGCTTCAACCGACCCCAAGAATAAGCCTGATTCAGGCTGGCAGGTGCTCCCGAAGGGATGCACCGTGCGAACAACAACTACTTCAACTCCGCCTTTTCGATTGAATCAGACGTTTCCTGATCAATCTTGTCGGTTTCTTTGGGTGGGTAGAAAAACTCACGCGGTGAAGCAAAGAACCGCTTGGCAATTCGCCCGGCCAGCGAAAGACTTTCCAGTTTGCGAACCCCACGCGCGCGCAGTGCAGTGAAAAACGCCAGGCTAAAGCTAACCCCCAGGTTTACCATCCCGATCAGAAATACACCTGCCACTGCAATGGCCATATCCAGCCCGCTCACCATAAATTCCTGCGCTTGAAAACCATAGGCCATGTTGGCCGCCGCAAAGGTGATGTGGCGAATGTCAATCGGCAAGCCCAGAATCAAACCCACAAAGCCGGCCGAGCCCAACATGCAACCGAAGAAAAAGTTGCCAGCCAAAGCGCCAGTATGCTTGCTCAGGTAATCTGCGAGTTTGTTCAGACGCACTACGCCCAGTCGGGCGCGTAACCAAGGCACCTTGCGAATTCTGTCAGGCACACGATAATAAATTGACAGATTGTCGTAGTAACCCGCAATGACACCAGCCAGAAACAGGAACACCCCGGCGATGGCCGCATGTGGCAACGCCGCAGACAGCAAAGGGTGCAATTCCATCAACATCTTTTCGCCCTTTTCAAGCTCCACCGGGGGGGAGCCCAATAGCACCGTCAGAGCCAAGGCTACGACAGTGGCCGTGGCAAATGCAGGCAGCACATTCCCCCAGATCGAGATGAATTGCGTACGTGCGACCTGGGTGATCAATTCAACCACCCGTTCTGCAGAGCTTAGCCTGCCATTGGCCGCATCCACAGCCGATGCAATTCGGGCGGCCGTCATCGCAGGCTGCTTGGTTGCAATCGTAAAGCCCAGCAAGTGAATCACCACGAAACCAATGCCGTAATTCAAACTGAAGAACACCGCTTCCCAGAATGGAGGCAAATGCCAACCCGAAATCACCGCTTTGAACAGGGACAGGAATGCAATAATAATCCCGGCCCCCATGGCCGCTCGGGCCATTTTCCAGTATTCGGAACGGGTTTCTGTGGCATATTTTTCACCAGACTGGCTGGCATGTTCCGTAATGCGAAGCGCCAGTTTGTCGGTCAGGCCACGCCACAAGTCACTGATGGAATGCTTGCGGTTTTCTTCACGAGTCAGCGTGCAGAAAAACTGCACGCAAGTGGCCACACGGTCTTCAGTGGGTAGAGCCCCCAGTAGTTGCAGCAACCTGCGCATTCGGTTGATCGACTGTTCCAGCCGAATCAACTGCATACTCAAAGTAACCGAAATACCCTGTGCACGGGCTTGGGCATAGGCCTTCTTGATCTGCATCTGGCATTGGTCCAGAAGCACATCAAGGTGATCTCCCAACGCGTTCAACGGCTCCATATTGCTAAGTTTCTGGTGCGCCTGCGCAATCATGTTGCGAAGCTCCAGGTGTTGCTCCACGAATGGCGAGGTATGCCGCTCGGCAATGCCCAGGCAGCGAACCACCTCGGAATCAATCCCCAGGGCGGCAATTCGCACGGCGAGCATTTCCATGGCTTCCAGCATTTCGTGCTGGATGCGCTTCCACAAGGGAATTGCCGGGTCCAACCATTCAAGCACAGCAAACAGGCGGGCCCAACTGGCAACGCTGATGGACTCAAGCCACTCGTGGTCGTCTGCCTTGGTAAACATCAGGCTAAGGGATTCCCGCACAGTCTTGTCTTCAACAGTAGCAGGTAAGAGGCGCTGGAAAATCCGGTTTTTCATGGCCTGTCCAAAGGACTCGTTGCCAAGAATACCCAGTTCAGCAAAGGTGTAGCGGTAACGGGATTCGTTCAGAAACTGCTCAAGATAGGCTTTGACCTGCACGCGCAGTGCGTTGGAATGCTCAAGAGCTTCCACCAGCATGGAAAAACGCCGCTCGATTTCGAAATCAGATCCTGGTGCACCCTCACGGAACCACGCCATGAGGTGACACAGGTGCGCAATGTCTGCCTCGTGTTCATTGTCAGGTCCCATTCCATTAAGAATGGTCAGCAGCGCACCGCGGATGTTGTAGTTCGGGTTCATTGCCATCTTCTGGATACCTATTCCGCAGGCTAGTGTACCCGATGATGCGCCAGCTATTTACTCCAACTGTCCTTCAGCGTGGTGGTGCGGTTAAACACAGGGGAATTCAGGGTGTGGTCTTTCAGGTCCGGTACAAAGTAACCATGCCTTTCAAACTGGTACACCGTACCCGACCAGGTGTCCTTCAGCCCTGCTTCGAGATAAGCTTTTACCTCGGTCAGCGAATTGGGATTCAGGCTGTCCATGAAATTCTTGCCGCCAGCGTCCGGATGTTCTTCGGTGAACAGTCGGTCATAGAGACGCACGGTGGCTTCGATCGCGTGCGCTGCATCGACCCAATGAATATTGCCCTTCACCTTGTAGGTGTCGGCGCCGGGAGTACCGGACTTACTGTCCAGGAAAACATTTGCATGCACAGCGATCACCTTGCCATGTTCATCCTTGTCGCAACCCGTGCACTCAATCACATAGCCATAGCGCAGGCGAACCTTATTGCCGGGGAACAGTCGGAAGAACTTCTTCTCGGGGTTTTCCTGAAAATCTTCTGCCTCAATCCACAAGCGCTTGCCGATGGTGAATAACCGGGTGCCCCACTCGGGATGGTGCGGGTGAACAGGCGCGCTGCACTGGTCGGCCCAGTCGTCGTCCACATTGTCCAGAATCAGGGGAATCGGGTCGAGTACTGCCACAGCGCGATGGGCCACCGGGTCCAGCGTGTCACGCAAAGCGCCGTCAAGCACCGAATAGTCAATCCAGGAATCCGACTTGGACACACCAATTCGTGCGCAAAACAATTGAATGGCTTCCGGTGTGTAACCCCGACGACGCAAACCAACGATGGTGGGCATGCGGGGGTCGTCCCAGCCGCTCAGCTTGTTTTCCGTGACCAGTTGCTGCAATTTGCGTTTGCTGGTGACCACGTAGCTCAGGTTCAAGCGGGCAAATTCAATTTGCTTGGGCAAGGGTTTACTCAACAAGGGCTGTAGAACCGTGCCATCGGCAGCATTGTGCTGCGCAGCCAGATTGCCCAGCAGCCAATCGTAGAACGGACGCTGGTCTTCGAATTCCAGCGTACAGAATGAGTGGGTAATGCGTTCCAGTGCGTCTTCGATTGGGTGTGCGAAGGTGTACATGGGGTAAATGCACCAGTCGTCGGCCGTTCGGTGGTGAAAAGCGCGACGAATGCGGTAAATCGCCGGATCTCGCATGTTCATGTTGGGACTGGCCATGTCAATTTTGGCACGCAACACAGCCGCGCCATCTGGCAGCTCACCGGCACGCATGGCTCGGAAGCGGGCCAGGCTTTCCGCCACAGGGCGGTTGCGGAATGGTGAATCCACCCCGGGCTGATTCAAGGTGCCGCGGTTGGCACGCATGTCATCGGCGTTTTGCTCGTCGACATAAGCCAAGCCAGCCTGGATCAGGAATTCAGCCGCCTGGTACATGAAATCGAAGTAATCACTGGCGTAATACAGGTTGTCGTCGCCAAAATTCTGCCACTTGAAACCCAGCCAACTCACGGCGTCCAGGATGGAGTCAGCGAATTCTTCGCTTTCTTTTTCGGGGTTGGTGTCATCAAACCGCATGTGGCAGGCGCCGCCATATTCCTGCGCAAGTCCAAAGTTCACGCAAATGGCCTTGGCATGGCCCACGTGCAGGTAGCCATTGGGCTCGGGCGGAAAACGCAAACGGATGGCAGCGGGGTCAGCTGGTGCACCCGCGTGTACATCGGCACCGCCAGGCTTTCCAGCCCAGTGTCGAACCTGGTATTCGGGCTTTTTCAAGTCCGAATCAATGATGTTCCGAAGGAAATTGGAAGCTGGGGCGTTGTCGACCCCAGCGGCGGTGTTTTTGTTTGCAGAATCAGACATCAGCACATCCTGTTGGCGAATGCGCTGATGTTAGCAAAAACAAGGCTCAGGCAGCGGCCAAAGCCTCGCCCTTCTTGGAAGAAATTCCAGTAAATGCAAAATCAAGCTCGGGCTGCTTGCCATTCATGATGGACGCAATTGAACGACCTGAACCGCAGGAGTGCGTCCAGCCCAGTGTGCCGTGACCTGTATTGAGATAGAGGTTCGGGATTTTCGACAGGCCAATGTAGGGCACATTGGAGGGTGTGGCTGGGCGCAAGCCGGTCCAGTACACCGCGTTGTCGGGGTTGGCCATACCGGGGAACAACTCCATCACCCGGCGGGTAATGGCCTTGCAACGCACGTCGTTCAATTCGGTGCTGTAGCCATTCAGTTCGGCTGTGCCGGCAATGCGCAGCTTGTCACCCAAGCGGCTGAACACCAGTTTGTATTCGTCGTCGGTCAGGCTGACTTGGGGTGCCTTGCTGGCGTCGTCGATTTGCAAGGTGGCGGAATAGCCCTTGGCCGGGTAAATCAGCAAATCCACGCCCAGGTCTTTGACCAGCATGGGGCTGTAGCTGCCCATGCAAAGCAAATACTTGTCGGCTTTCAACACCTGCACTTGACCATCAGAACCGCGAACACGAACACCGCTGATCTGACCACCCTCGGTATCCAGCCCCAAAATGGCTGTGTCATAGTGAAACTGAACACCCTGATCTGCACACAACTTGGCCAGGTTCTGGGTAAACCGGTGTGCATCGCCGCTTTCATCGGCTTCAGTGAAGGTTGCCCCTGCGATTTTGTCTTTGACTGAGGCCAGTGCCGGCTCCAGACGAACCGCTTCGTCCGACGTGATCACTTTGCGATCGCAACCGAATTCACGCATGATCTCAGCAGGTTCCAGCGCATCATCAAATTCCTGCTGGTTGGTATAAAAGTGCAGAATGCCCTTGGTCAGGCAATTGTATTCAATGCCTGTTTCGGCTCGCAGTTCTTGCAGGGTGCTGCGGCTGAAAGTGCCCAGGTTCACCATTTGAATGATGTTGTGGCGGGTTTTTTCTGGCGTGCATTCACGCAGAAACTGCATACCCCAGCGCCATTGACGCGCATCAGCACGCAGACGGAACAACAGGGGTGCATCTTCTTTCATCAACCATTTCAGCACCTTCTTGGGTGCGCCCGGGTTGGCCCAGGGCTCTGCGTGGGAAACCGAAATTTGCCCACCATTGGCAAACGAGGTTTCCATGGCGGCTGCGGGTTGACGGTCTATCACGGTGACGTCAAACCCTTCTTTTTTCAAAAACCAGGCAGAAGTAACGCCGGTGAGACCGGCGCCAAGAACGAGTGCTTTCATGAGGGAAAGGCTCCATGGAACATTAAAAAGGGCTTTCGACAGACAATGCTGCCTTGTAGCCCCTCTCTGTCCATTGGCCTGAAAGATTCACAACGGGTGTGTTGCTTGCCTCTTCGGCGGCTGTGACCACGCAGCAATTGGCCGCGCACAGCACTCTCCAGATTTGAATTCCTGAACCTGTACGGAAGCCTGAGCGTTCATGGGGATTGCGCCTACGGCGAACCTGCACAGATACGAGCAGGTTACTCTCCAGATTCATTTTGCAATTGTACTACTGCGAACCTGGAGAAACCAGTCTAAACCGTTGGCAGTTTGTTACTTCTGTTTCAAAGCGTCGCGGATTTCACGCAGCAAAAGTACATCCTCAGGAGTTGGTGCAGGTGCTGCTGGCGCCTCTTCTTCTTTCTTGACAAGGGCTTGGGTCAATTTGCTCACCTGACGCACCATCATGAAAATAATGAAGGCCAGAATTGTGAAATTGATCAGCACCGAGACAAAGCTGCCATAGGCCAGTACAGGGACACCAGCGGCCCTGACCGCGGCCAACGTGGGAGCAACACCAGCGGGCACTTCAGCCAAAGGCAAAAACAGGTTGGAAAAATCGAGGCTGCCGAATATGCGCCCCACCACAGGCATGATCACGTCATCGACGAGACTTTTCACAATGCCGCTGAATGCACCACCGATAATCACCGCCACTGCCAGGTCAATTACATTGCCTTTTACTGCAAACGCCTTGAAATCCTTGAGCAAACTCACGTTGCCTCCAAAAATGTTAAATGCTGCAAAACACCAATACCCGCGCAGATTATCGCTGTGGATTCCTTTCCGGGCAATACGGCAGGTGCCCCGTGGTGATAAAATCGCACCTCTTTGATTCAACAACAGAAAGTGAGCCATGGCAGGACACAGTAAATGGGCCAATATTCAACACCGCAAAAACCGCCAGGACGAAAAACGCGGCAAGGTGTGGACCAAAATCATTCGTGAGGTCAGCGTGGCAGCCCGCGTGGGCGGTGGCGACGTAGCCACCAACCCCCGTTTGCGCCTGGCCATGGAAAAAGCCGCCGCCGCCAACATGCCCAAGGACAACGTGCAGCGCGCCATCGCCAAGGCTACGGGTGAAGCCGAGGGTGTGAACTACGAAGAGATTCGCTACGAAGGCTATGGCGTGGGCGGTGCGGCAGTCATCATCGATTGCATGACCGACAACAAGGTGCGCACCGTGGCAGAAGTTCGCCACGCATTGACCAAGCACGGTGGCAACCTGGGCACTGATGGCTCGGTGTCTTTCATGTTCAAGCATTGTGGCCAATTCATTTTTGCCCCCGGACACAGCGAAGATGCCATCATGGAACTGGCGCTGGAAAACGGCGGGGACGACGTGGTGACATCCGAGGACGGTGTCATTGAAGTGACCTGCCCCGTGCCCGAATTTCATACCCTGAAAACTGCATTTGAATCTGCGGGCATGTCATTTGAAAACGCAGAACTGACCATGAAGCCGGCCAGCGAAACAGAGCTGGACGGCGATGACGCGGTTCGCATGCAAAAGATTATTGACATGCTGGAAGACCTGGATGACGTGCAGCAGGTCTACACCAACGTGATCATCAACGAATAAAAAGTACGGAGCCCTAGCAAACATGAAAATTTTGGTGATCGGATCAGGCGGCCGCGAACACGCCATGGCTTGGCGAATCTGCCAAACCCCTGGCGTGACAAAAGTATTCGTGGCGCCTGGCAATGGCGGCACAGCGCTTGAAGCCAAAATGGAAAATGTACCCATCAGCGACCTGACTGAACTGGCCGATTTTGCCCAGAACGAACAGGTGTACCTGACCGTGGTTGGCCCTGAAGCCCCCTTGGCTGCTGGCGTTGTGGACTTGTTCCGCCAGCGCGGCCTGCGTATTTTTGGCCCGGCCAAGTTGGCTGCGCAACTGGAAAGCTCGAAGGATTATGCCAAGGCCTTCATGAAGCGCCACAAGATTCCAACGGCTGAATATGAAACATTCACCGATGCGACCAAGGCCCATGATTATGTGAATGCCAAGGGTGCTCCCATCGTGATCAAGGCAGATGGCCTTGCTGCCGGCAAGGGCGTGGTGGTGGCCATGAGCCTTGAAGAAGCGCACCAGGCCATTGACGACATGCTGTTGGGCAACAGCATGGGCAGCGCGGGCTCGCGCGTGGTCATCGAAGAATTTCTGGACGGCGAGGAAGCCAGTTTCATCGTCATGGTGGATGGCGTGAATGCATTGGCCATGGCCAGCAGCCAGGATCACAAACGTTTGCTGGATGGCGACCAGGGTCCCAACACCGGTGGCATGGGCGCATACAGCCCCGCACCTGTGGTCACGCCAACCATGCATGCCCGTGTCATGCGAGAAGTGATTTACCCCACCATTGCAGGCATGAAAAAAGATGGTTTAGTGTACACAGGTTTTCTGTACGCCGGCCTGATGATCGACGACAAAAACGACATCAAGGTGCTGGAGTTCAACTGCCGCATGGGCGACCCTGAAACACAGCCCATCATGATGCGCCTGAAAAGCGACTTCGTGAACCTGCTCGACCACGCCATTGACGGCACACTCGACAAGGTGGAAGCCGAATGGGACCGCCGCACTGCCCTAGGTGTCGTGATCGCAGCGCACAACTACCCACAAACACCCCGTGCCGGCGATGAAATCACCTTGCGTGGACAAGCCAGCGATGAAGCAGTTGTTTTCCATGCAGGCACCATCGAGAAAAATGGCAAGGCAGTGACAGCGGGTGGGCGCGTACTGTGCGCCACCGCTTTGGGCGACACGGTACGCCAGGCACAGGCCAAGGCCTACGAACTGGTAGATACTGTCAGTTTTGATGGCATGCAGTTTCGCAGCGACATTGGTTACCGCGCCATCAATAGAAAATGATTCGAAAATAATAAAATTCAAGCAGGGCAAACTCAACCATGACTCCTTCCGAGCTGAATCAGGTCAAACAGTATCTTCAAGGCTTGCAAGCCAGCATTGTTGAAGGCATTGGACAGTTCGAAACCAAGCCGTTTCTGAATGATTCCTGGGACCGTGCGGAAGGCGGTGGTGGTTGCAGCCGTGTGCTTGAAGAGGGCAGCCTGCTTGAACGCGGTGGCGTGAATTTCAGCCACGTGATGGGAGACAAATTGCCAGGTTCGGCCACAGCAAGCCGGCAAGGTTTGGCAGGCGCCAGTTTTGAAGCCATGGGCGTTTCACTGGTGTTTCACCCACGCAACCCGTATGTTCCCACTGTGCACATGAATGTGCGGCTTTTTGCAGCCACCACCGTAGAAGGTGAATCGGTATGGTGGTTCGGTGGCGGCATGGACCTGACCCCGTATTACGGCGCGGAGGAAGATGCCAGGCATTTTCATCAAACCTGCAAAAACGCGCTCGACCCATTCGGTTCGCAGTACCATGCAAAATTCAAGAAATGGTGCGATGAATACTTCTACCTGAAGCATCGCAAGGAACCCCGTGGAGTGGGTGGCGTGTTTTTTGATGACTTTTCAGAGCTGGGCTTTGAGCAGAGTTTTGCCATGACACGCAGCGTGGGCGATGCCTTCCTGAAAGCCTATTTGCCCATTGTTGAACGACGCATGAACATGGCCTACGGTGAGCGCGAACGCGATTTTCAAGCCTACCGCCGGGGTCGCTATGTTGAATTCAATTTGGTGTTTGACCGCGGTACGCTGTTCGGCCTGCAAAGCGGCGGTCGCACTGAATCAATCTTGATGAGCATGCCGCCCCAAGTTAAATGGCGTTATGACTGGCAACCGGAAGCAGGAACACCGGAAGCAGCCTTGTACACCAATTTTCTAGTAGATCGCGATTGGGTTTGAATCCATAGCCATCGGCAATGGCTCACCTGAACCGAACCGGAACTTTCCAACCCCAAGCAGTGTTTGCTAGCGTCACGTTTTTCTAAGTATTTCGTGCACGCCATGCGAACCCTTTCTTGCTCAACCGTCAACGGGTGTTACTGTGCCCGTTAAACCCGTCTTTCTGCTTGCTGCCCTATCCCTGCTTTCTCCGGTCTTGCAAGCCAGTGATCCAGTCAAAGAACATTTGACGCTGCAATTGGTCAAGGCCACATTGGGTTACGAAGAAACTTTCGAACGCTGCGAGGCCTCGGCATACCAAGCCAAAGAAATCACGCTTCCTGTTGCCGAACTGGCCCGACAAAAAGTGACCTTGCAGGAATTGCACTTTGCAATTGTGTATTTTCGAGACAAGGCGCTGGAAGAATGTTCGAGCCACAGCAGAAGCAGGTTGATCTCCGCAATACTGGATTGCAACACCTATGTTGCGGGTAGTCCCAATGAACCAATTGACCCGGAACGATCCGGGCTGGCACTTCTGCTCCCTTCCCAAAACCTGCTGGAAGCGCGGGCAAAATACGTGCAACTTGACCGGGAAAAAGCTGACTTGCTTGATGCAATATTCAAGGGCAGTTCACCCACGCTGGAATTGATTTCAAACTGGCAGGATGCCGCCAATTTGCTGCGCAAGGAGTGAACAGGCCGCGAGGCGCAACTTACGCACACCAGGATTCACCCCCAATTCATCAATTGGGGTGACACCTTTTTTCAGTTCCAATCACCCCATGTTAGCTTACCCGGTTGTTGACCAAACAAGATCCGATACATGTCATTGATGATTCGCCAAGGTGACACCACCAGCCACGGTGGCACCGTGCTTGAAGGCTTTGCTATTTACACCGTAGAAGGCCGTGCAGTGGCCGGGTTGGGACACAAAGTAGCATGCCTATTGTGCAAAGGTGTGTTTCCAATTGCACAAGGCAACCCCGCCCACACCTTCAACCACGTGCCATTGGCCTACGAGGGCATGAAAACAGCCTGCGGCGCCAGCCTGATTGCTTCGCAAGCCAGCACCACCCACACCTCGCCCACAGGTTCAATGGCCCGAATTGCTGAACAGCAAATACCAGACAACCCGCTGGGCAACCAAGCCGAGGACAAGGTGGTGCAGTTCATCATTCGCCAACATGAAACCAGGGAACCCCTTGAGGGTGTGCCTTACACCATCAAATTGTCCACGGGCGCGATTGAATCAGGACATTCCAATGCCGAAGGCCTGACCAGCAAATTGCTTGTAAAGAAAACTGTTCAGGCCGAATTGATTGTTCACACCATGCCATGACCACCACCTGTTTCCCCGACTTGATCAGCGACGACCTGCCCTTGCACAAGGGCGCTCGCACCCTCGACCAATGCAAGTGCTACAGCACCGACCGTTACGACAACACCGAGAAACTTGTTGCCGAAGTGGAGGTACTGACCTGCGACTGCCTGTGGCGAATTTGCCAGCGCGAAGCTGAACGAATTGTTGCCCCGGGTGGCCTGTTGATTGCAGACCCGATTGCGCGCAACCGGCGAATCAATGCGGCCTACGCAGCACTGTGGAAAACCGACAACCGCTTTGAATGGGCCGGGTTGGCCGCGTTTGCATCCAAGCAAGTGGGTTGTGGCCTGTTGCATGCGGCCATTGGCATGGAACAGATCAACCGCACACAAGACGAATTGGAGATGCTTGAACGAAACCCTTGGGTGCCGCCCAACGTAAAAATTGAATCTGTTGGTACGCGCGGCTTCCTTGAAAGTATTGAGGTTTCGCAAAGGTATGTCTTCGATATGCTGGCCCTGGGCAACACGGCCTTGTTTCTCGACATCTACCCCTTGCACATGTTTTATAAGAAGCGGGGGATAGAGGAAATGAAAAAGTGCATGAGGGTACGCCAGAAGATTGATCAAAACCCGAAATTTCCAATTTTTTGGCCTATTCCTAAAAAAGTGAAATTTGGTTTGCCGTTTGACGAGATTATTCCCGCATTTGAAGCCATTGAGGCGGGAGATATTTTCGAAAGTGTTCGCTTGCTTGCTTTTCATGAACAACAAAATATTTTGCAGCCCACAATTTACGAAGATTTCTTGATGCGCAGCCTGCTGCAAGGCAACCAGATGGCCAGTTCATTTGCTTATGTCACCAACTTTTCGACAGGGTTGGAACAACCCGTTCAATTGACACTGGCTAACCAATGCGCGCCACTGCAGGACGGGCGCAGCATTGAATTCAGCAGAAATGGTTATGCCAACCTTGCCAACGTGGATGAACGCATGCCCTTTGTACTTCGCGCAGCCAAGCAGTTTTACAATTTACTTAGAAGTGGAAGCCGGCAAATAATTGAACAAAGCATTCATGAAATATCCAGCGGACGGCCAGCTCGATGAAAACACAATGCAATCTGATTCAATGGATTACAACCCACAAAGCGCTCGCTATGTTTACAGCACTGTTGCTTGGTATTGGGGCTTGCAAGGCTGCAGAATTCCTCGCCCCAGCCAAAGAAATAGCTTTGATTATCGGCGAGCCCTGGAAAAGCATGCAGGCCCGTTCAACCGCAGGGATTGCCGATGACATACCCGATGAAATCTGGTACCGGATGCCCAAAGAGCTTGCGTATCTCAGGTTTGCTGACCCTAAATATGAATTCGCAACCCCAGCGGCAAAGTATTTCAGTATCTCTTTCAATCGCGGCCTAGTTTACTCAGTGCGAATGTCCCCCCAAATAGAACCCCTCCCGCTTCAGGAGGCATTGGACATCGTGCTCAATTTGCAAGATCAGTGGAGAACAGCAGGGTGGACACTTGATGAACCCGAAGAATTTCCAGCCTACGACAACACCCCAGTTTGGCACCAAGCCCTGAAGGAATGCTCAGCATTAAGCAGTCACTGGAATGCCGGAAAACTGTACCAACTGATGGTGGTGATTACCTGCTACGGCGACAATCGCTACCCTGACAACAAAGGGTACTTGGTCACGATCTCCATGGGCAAATTCAAGGAATAGACACAGCAAGGTCGCTGACCTACTCACATTAGCCAATCAACACACACCAACGCAACCCAGCCACAGCACGGACTTTCCACTTGATCAAAACACCTCACTAACTTAGTGGAGTAGACTTCAATTCGTCTTCACACTCATGCCCACACCATGCCCACTCGGCAAATCTGCATCATCGGCGGCACTTTCAACCCCATTCATATGGGTCACCTGCAAATGGCGCGCTCGGCACAAGCCCAGTGCATGGCGGACGAGGTGTGGTTCATGCCAGCCGGCCAGCCCTGGCAAAAAGCCAATAGCGACCTGGCCCCAGCCGATGTGCGCAAGCAGCTGGTGGAACTGGCCATCGAAGGAGTCCATTCCTGGCGGCTTGAACCCTTCGAAGTGGAACATCAAGGGCCAACCTACACGGTGGACACACTGGAAAAGCTGACTGACCTGCACCCGGACTGCAAGTTTTCCTTTGTCATCGGAGCAGATCAACTCGACAACCTGACCCAGTGGAAGCACTGGGAGAGCCTGTTTGATTACGCCCGGATTGGCGTGGTCGACCGCACAATGTGGGGTGAATTCAAAGTACCCGAGGCTTTAAAACGACACTTGATGCAAGACCGCCTGTTTCGCATACCCATGCCCAGCGTCAACATCAGTTCCACCCAAATTCGACGCCAGTTCGCGCTTTTGCATTCAGGAACAGGTGATGTTTTGGAAACGGCCCGCTTCAAACTGGAGGCCAGCCTGCCCACTGCGGTGTTCAAGTACCTCGTGAAGCACTCAGTTTATGGTCGCGCCCAGCCGTGAAAGTTGTTAGAATTCAGGCAATTAACAAACCTTTGGAATTGCATGGAATTGCGTAAACTGCAGCGCGTCGTGATTGACGCCCTCGAAGACATCAAGGCACAAGACATCGCCATCTTCGACACGACCCACCTGACCGGTGTTTTTGACCGGGTAGTCATTGCTTCGGCCTCCTCTAACCGCCAAACCCGCGCTTTGGCCAACAACGTTCGCGAAAAAACCAAGGAAGCTGGCGGCGAAGTGTTCAGCACCGAAGGCGAAGACACCGGCGAATGGGTTCTGGTTGACCTCGGCGACGTGGTGGTGCACTTGATGCAACCCGCGATTCGCGAGTATTACAACCTGGAAGAGATCTGGGGCGGCAAGCCCGTGCGCGTGAAACTGAACCCGCACAGCCTGAGCAAGCCCATGCCCGGTGTGGACTACTTCCCGCAGCAGGCTGAGGCCTATTCAAGCCAGTACAACTAAGTTTTTCATTCGCCTTGAAAATCCACGTGATCGCCCTGTCTCACAAAATTGAGCCTTGGGCGCAACTTGCTGTGGATCAGTTCCAGAAACGTTTTCCAAACGACTGGAAGCTGACCATCAAAGAACTGAAGCCGGAAGAACGGTCTGCGGGCAAGCCCGTGGACCAGATACTCGCCAAGGAAGCCGAGCGCATTCGCGCGGCCATACCTGCCGGTGCGCGTGTAGTTGCTCTGGATGAACGCGGCGAACGCCACACCAGCAAAGCCCTGGCTGAACAACTTCAAAAATGGCACAACAGCAGTGAAACACTCTGCCTGTTGATCGGCAGCGCAGACGGCCTGGATGACACATTGAAACAGCAATGCCAGGGCATGTGGCGGCTTTCCGACCTGACCCTGCCCCATGCGCTGGCCCGTGTGTTGCTGGTGGAAGCGTTGTATCGCGCGTTTTCCATTACCATCGGGCATCCGTATCACCGAGAGTGAACAAAAACCGATGAATACGCCCATCAGCCCCCAACAATGTGGCCTTCCGCATGCGGTATGGCTGGCCTCACGCAGCCCGCGTCGGCTTGAATTGCTGCAAACACTTGGGCTGAATGTCACCGTTTTTCTGGCCCAGAACAGCCCGGAAGCAGAAGCGCTTGAAGCCCCTTTAGAGCAGGAAGACCCGTTGGTCTATGTTCAACGGGTGACCCAATTGAAGCTGAATGCTGCATTGAATGCCATGCGTGAAAAAAGCACTGAGCAAGGCTTGAGCGGCCTGGTACTGGCTGCCGACACCACTGTGGCGCTGAACGGCAACATTCTGGGCAAACCACAAAACGCCGCAGAAGCCTTCCGGATGCTGCACAGTCTTTCCGGCACCACCCACCAGGTTCACACCGCAGTGGCGGGCGCCTGGCTGGACAACAAAGGCACCACACAAGCGACCCGCTCTGTCGTACAAACATCCCAAGTGGAGTTTGCAACCCTGCCTGAAACCTTCATTCAGGCCTACATTGCCAGTGGCGAACCCTTCGACAAAGCGGGAGCCTACGGCATTCAGGGGATAGCTGGTCAGTACGTTCGTCACATTTCGGGCAGTCATTCTGGCATCATGGGCTTACCACTGTTTGAAACCAGCGAATTGATGCGCCTAATCCAAACAGCGGCCCAAAGTAGTGTCTGAGCTGCAACAAGAATCGATTCATACCCAAGAAGCAAAAGATGATCAACGAACAAATACTGGTGAACGTGACACCGCAGGAAACGCGCGTGGCCATCGTTCAACACGGTGCTGTGCAGGAACTTCACATTGAACGCACATCCACCCGCGGCATCGTGGGCAATGTGTACCTGGGCAAAGTGGTGCGGGTGTTGCCGGGCATGCAATCGGCCTTTGTCGACATCGGCCTGGAACGTGCTGCCTTTCTGCATGTGGCCGACCTGTGGGAACACCGCACTTACAACCACCACCAGTCCAAGCAAAACGGCAACCCACCGCCTGCCATTGAAAAAATGGTGTTCGAAGGCCAAACCATCATTGTGCAGGTCAGCAAAGACCCGCTGGGCACCAAGGGCGCCCGCTTGACCACACAGATCAGCTTGGCTGGCCGCATGCTGGTACATCTGCCCCAAGACCCTCACATTGGCGTATCCCAACGCATTGAAAACGAAGGTGAACGCGAAGAACTGCGCGCAAAACTGACCCGCTTGCTGCCTGAAAACACCGGCGGCTTCATCATTCGGACCCATGCGGAAGAAGCCACCGACGACGAATTGACAGCCGATGTGAATTACCTGCGAACCCGCTGGCGCGAAATGCTGGAGTTGACCCGCATGAAACCGGCACCCAGTCTGATTTATGAAGACCTGACCATGGCCCAGCGTGTGGTTCGTGATTTGGTCAGCACCGACACGCAGGCCATTCTGATCGATTCGAAAGAAACCCTGAAAAGCCTGCAAACCTTTGCACAGACCTACGCGCACGAAGTGACGGAGCGCCTGCAACTGCATCAAGGTGAACGGCCGCTGTTCGAGCTGTACAACATTGAAGACGAATTGCAAAAGGCGCTGGGGCGCCGGGTGGAATTGAAATCGGGTGGCTACCTGATCATTGACCAAACCGAGGCATTGACCACGGTGGATGTGAACACAGGCGGCTTCATCGGCGCACGCAATTTTGAAGAAACTGTGTTCAAAACCAATCTGGAAGCCGCTCAAAGCATTGCCCGCCAACTGCGTTTGCGCAACTTGGGTGGCATTATCGTGATCGACTTCATCGACATGAACACTGAAGATCACAAGAAGGCTGTGCTGTCCGAGCTTCAAAAAGCGCTGGACCGTGACCGCGCCCGCACCAGTGTCACTGAGTTCTCAACCCTTGGCCTGGTTGAAATGACCCGCAAGCGCACCCGCGAAAGCCTTGCGCACCTGCTGTGCGAGCCCTGCCCGAGTTGTCAGGGCAAAGGCCAGGTTAAAACTGCGCAAACTGTGGCGTATGAGATCATGCGGGAAATTGTGCGGGAAAGCCGCCAGTTCAACCCCAAGGAGTTTCGCATATTGGCCAGCCCGGCAGTGATCGACCTGTTTCTGGAAGAAGAGGCGCAGCACCTGGGCATGCTGGAAGAGTTCGTCGGCAAGCCAATTACCTTGCAAGTGGACAACCTGTTTGTGCAGGAACATTACGACATTATTTTGACCTGAACGAATTCTAAGAATGTCAGCAATGAACCTGAGTGAAGCCAGTCAGCAACGCCTTGAACTTCTGTCTCAGGACAGCCTGAAACGGACGCTGCTGCCCTGCCCACTTGATCAGCGAATCTCTGACTTTTCCAGCAACGATTACCTGTGCCTGAGCCAGCGCCCCGAAGTCATCGAGGCAGGGCATGCCTGTGCTCGGCAGTACGGAGCAGGGGCTACTGGTTCGCGGTTGTTGTCGGGCAACCTGGACTGCTTTGAACAGCTTGAATTGCAAGTGGCCCAATTTAAAAATGCGGAAGCTGCATTGGTGTTTTCCAGCGGCTACCAAGCCAATGCCAGCGGGCTGGCTGCCCTGCTCGACAAAAGCCTGTGGGGTGGCACGGTTGGTGGCACGATTGGTGGCACTGACCCCCTGGTGTTCACCGACCGATTGAACCACGCCAGCCTGCACCACGCCTGCCAACTGGCAGGAATCAGGCAAATCCGTTTTCGCCACAACGACATGGCGCACCTGGCCGAATTGTTGGCAAAACATGCGGAATCGACCCAACCCAAAATCATCGTGACTGAAACAGTGTTTGGCATGGAAGGGGATCTGCTTCCCGTTGAACAACTGGCGGAAATTGCCAATCAACATCACGCCGTGGTGTACCTTGATGAAGCCCATGCTACTGGTGTGTGGGGTCCACACGGCCGCGGTTTGGGTGCAGTAAAACACCCCGACATTGATGCATTGAAAGCGATTGGCCACTGGATCGTCATGGGCACCTTCAGCAAGGCTGTAGGGGTCAGCGGTGCCTACATTGCATGCAGCGAAATTTTCAAACAGTACCTTGTGAACCGTTGTACAGGTTTTGTGTACTCTACAGCGCCATCTCCTTTCGTGATCGGCGCAGTGGCCAAGGCACTGGAAATCATTCCTGAAATGGACGCCGAACGTGCGGCACTGCACCTTGCAGCCGAGCAATTGCGCGCGCAGGTGAATGCCCTGGGCTTTGATACGGGTCTGTCGAACACCCACATCGTGCCGCTGGTGGTAGGCAGTGCAGAAGCCTGCCTGGAATTGAAAAATCATTTGCAACACGCTGGTATTCGCACGTCAGCCGTGCGCCCACCCACTGTTCCACCCAATGCTGCGCGCGTTCGCCTGGCCTTGAATGCCGGGCACAGCGACGAGCTGTATGGCCAACTGCTGGAATGCCTGCACCAGTGGAAACGCAGTGCATGACGCAGCAGGCTACTATTCAGCGCGTGCTGCTGTTGGCACACGGCTGGGGCTACAACCACCGCTTCTTTGACCCCTTGGTCAAAGCCCTTCCAAACGCCATCCGCGAAACCACATTGCTGGCCTGCCTTGAAGCGGGTTATTTCGACGACCAGGCACCCAGCGGTTTGATGGTCTACACTGAAGGCGAATGGACTCACCACCCACTGGAAACGCTGCACAGCCTGGTTCTGGCACATGGCAACCTGCCTTGGCTGGGCTTTGGGCATTCACTGGGCTTTTCCAAGCTGCTGGATTTCTCCGTGCGTTGGCACAGCCTGATCAGCCTGCATGGCTTCACCCGCTTTGCTGCCAATGCCTTGCAACCCGAAGGCACGGCCCCACGGGTGTTGGCGCGCATGTGCCAGAAAGCTGAACAAAACTTGCCTGAAGTACTGAATGAATTTCATGCGCGCTGCGGATTCAACGCCGCTTTCGCGGTCTTGAATGAACAAGCCTTGCTGGTTGATCTGCACAGCATGCAAATACTGGACTGCGCCACGGCACTGCGCGCGGCCCTGTCCAACGGTGCTGAATTGCTTGCCTGGGCTGGCCTTCAAGACAAAATAGTACCCCTGCCTTTGGCGCAGGCTTGCTTTAACGAACTCCTGAACAGTCAGGGAAATCAGCTCATCACGCTGGCTGCAGAACATGCGGAACTTGCACGCACGCCTGCGCTGTATACTGGCGCTTTGTTGCCTTTGCTCAACACGCCTTAAACCGCAGCAAACCCATGCCTGAACACGCATCAACCCGCAAACCCGTCGCCTCACCGCCGGCATCCAGAAGATTTTCTGATGCCGCGCGCGATTACGACCACCACGCACGGGTGCAAAAGCACGCAGCGCTTCACCTTGTGCAGTGGATGGAGCAAATGCTGCCGGCAGAGTTTGTACCCAAGGCCTGCGTGGATGTGGGTAGCGGCACCGGGTTTTTAACTGAGCACCTGCTGAACCGTTTCGCAGACAGTGCCGTGCACGCGGTGGATGTGGCACAGGGCATGCTGACCGAATTGAAGCGCAAATACCCCACCGAACGCCTGCACACGCACTTGTTGAACGGTGAAGAACTGGCTGTGGAAAATTTGTGGATTCCAAACCATTCCCTGCTGATATCAGGCATGTGTGCGCAGTGGTTCAACAACCTCGAGGAGGCCATACGCCGCTGGTTGTCCGTGTCCAACACGGTGGCCTTCAGCGTGTTGCTCGATGGTTCGTTCCAGGCCTGGGACACTGCCCACGGCGACACGGGGCAAACCAGCGGGTTGCGACATTTGCCCTGCGATGAAGAACTGCAAGACATTCTGCATACGCTGGTTGCTGAAGGCATTGCAGCACGCACTGCAAACCACACCAAGGATTTTCTGGATCATCATCCTGACGGGCTTTCCTTTGCACGTAGCCTGCGCGCCATTGGCGCGGATCAACCCCGCATGAACCACACGCCTGTCAATTTGCGCAAAGTGATTTCAGCCTTGGGCGATGGCTGCACCATGAATTATCACGTTGGTTTTTACTTTCTGGAACGACCGTGAAACATGTTTTTGTAACTGGAACCGACACCGGCATTGGCAAAACAATCACCAGTGCCTGGCTTTGCCAACATTGGCAAGCAGACTACTGGAAGCCGGTCCAAAGCGGGCTGGAAGACGGCACGGACAGCGAATTGGTTTCGCGCTTGAGCGGCGCATGCACACACCCTGAAACCTGGCGCCTGACTCAACCCCTGTCCCCCCACCGGGCCGCAGATCTGGATGGCGTGAAGATTCAATTGACTGATTTCACGCTCCCACAGGCCGAGCGCCTTGTGGTCGAAGGGGCCGGGGGGTGCATGGTGCCCCTGAACTGGCGAGACACCATGCTCGACCTGATGAAGCACCTCGACAGCTGTGCTTTGCTGGTGGCCCGCAGCGGGCTTGGCACCATCAACCACACCTGCCTGTCGCTCCAGGCCTTGAAAGCCGCTGGCGTGCCTGTATTGGGCGTAGTTATGGCTGCAGACCGGCTGAACCCGCCCAACCCTGCCAACCGCGAAGCCATTGAGCATTTTGGCGAAGTACCTGTACTGGCAGAATTGCCCTACTTCGAGCACCTGACGACCCAAGCTCTTTCCGAGTTTGCAATGCCAGACCGCCTTCAGCGTGCGCTGGACAGCCTGTAAATTCAGGGCAATACAAGAATGACATCCCTTTCCCACACTGATCTGATTGAACTGGATGCGCAGTACTGCTGGCACCCCTTCACTCAAATGCAAACTGCGGCTGCCCCGCTGGCTGTTGTGCGTGGGCAAAATGAATTTCTGTTCGATGCCCAAGGCAAGAGGTACTTTGATGCAGTGTCTAGCTGGTGGGTCAATATTCATGGCCACAGCCACCCCGCGATTGCGCAAGCGATTGCCAAGCAGGCGACTCAACTTGAACACGTGATGTTTGCCGGTGTAACCCACCCGCCTGCCGCGCTGCTGGCGCAACAGCTGATTCAACATGCGCCAGCGCCCATGGCCAAGGTGTTCTATTCCGACAATGGGTCTACCGCCATTGAAGTGGCCTTGAAAATGGCATTTCAGTATTGGCAAAATCAGGGGGCGCCAAGCAAAAAACGCATCATCGCACTGGAAGGTGGTTACCACGGCGACACCTTCGGCGCGATGGCCACCGGCAAGTCCAGTGGATTCTACGACCCCTTTGCGCCTTGGTTGTTCAAGGTGGACTTCATACCCACTGGCGTTTGCCACTGCACCGAAGAAGCCGCGCTGGCTGCACTGGACCAATTGCTGGAAGACGGTGCAGCCGACATTGCCGCGCTGATACTTGAACCCCTGATTCAAGGTGCCAGCGGCATGCGTTTCATGCGCCCCGCTTTTGTGGCTGAATTGTGCAAACGCTGCAAAGCGGCTGACGTGCTGGTGATTTTCGACGAAGTGTTCACAGCCTTCGGCAGAACCGGCACCCTGTTTGCCGCCGAGCAAGTCGCCCTGTTTGGCGGGCAGGCTGACATGATCTGCATTTCCAAGGGACTGACCGGGGGCTTTATGCCCATGGCTGCCACCTTGACCAGCCAGGCTGTTTATAACGCCTTCCTGAGCGATGAAGTGGGTCGCGCCCTACTGCACGGCCATTCCTATACCGCCAACCCCCTGGGGTGTGCCGCAGCCTTGGCCAGCCTGGCCTTATTCGATGAAAAAACCACTTGGGCGCACATACGCGACATAGAGGCCACCCACCACCGCTGGCTACCCACCCTTGCCTGCCACCCCTGGATTGAAAACCCACGTGTGTGCGGCACCGTGGCAGCCTTTGAGCTAAAATCCAGACAAAGTCAGTCTGGTTCTGCAAGTGACGCAAGTTATGGGTCCAATGCAAGCCAATGGATACGCCAAACCTTTCTGGAACTGGGCATTGTCGTTCGCCCCTTGGGCAGTACAGTGTACTGGGTGCCGCCTTATTGCACCGCCCCAGACACTCTGGAAAACGCCTACCAGACACTGATGCAAATATTACAATGCTGGGGCAGCCTGACTGCACCCGGCCCCGGAAGCGAATTGTTCTGAAGGATGCACATGGAAAGCCAAATCACCTGGGTAGAGAATAAAAAAGCCAACCCACCCGCAAGCAAGGCCAATGCAGTAACAGATACCACACGCTGGAGCGTCGAGGCCATTGAGGCTTTGTTCGCGCTACCATTCAACGACTTGATCTTCCGGGCACAACAAGTGCACCGCGAGAATTTCGATGCCAACACAGTGCAGCTTTCAACACTGCTGTCGATCAAGACCGGCGGTTGCCCCGAGGACTGCGGCTACTGCCCACAATCGGCGAAGTACAACACTGGCGTTGAAGCAGAAAAACTGATGCCGATAGACGAGGTGCTCAAGGCTGCCCAAGCCGCCAAAGACAAAGGCGCAACCCGCTTCTGCATGGGTGCTGCCTGGCGCAGCCCCAAAGACCACCAGGTTGAAGCAGTGGGCGAAATGGTTACCGCCGTGAAAGCCATGGGGCTTGAAACCTGCGTGACACTGGGTATGTTGAAAGAAAACCAAGCCAAGCAACTGCAGGAAGCCGGGCTTGATTACTACAACCACAACCTGGACACCTCACCCGATTTTTATGGCGACATCATCAGCACCCGTACCTACCAGGACCGGCTAGATACGCTGGGCCATGTGCGCGATGCCGGCATCAAAGTGTGTTGCGGCGGCATTGTGGGTTTGGGTGAAACAGTAACCCAGCGCGCCGGGCTGATTGCCCAACTGGCCAACATGGCCGAACCGCCTGAAAGCGTGCCCATCAACAATTTGGTGAAAGTAGAAGGCACTCCGCTGGCTGACAACGCCGAGATTGATCCGCTTGATTTTGTGCGCACCATTGCTGTGGCCCGCATCACAATGCCCGGTAGTTTTGTACGTTTGTCGGCTGGTCGAGAAAGCATGAATGAGAGTACGCAGGCGCTCTGTTTCCTTGCAGGTGCCAACTCCATTTTCTACGGCGAAAAACTGTTGGTAACAGACAACCCTGAACTGGAACGCGACACCCGTCTGTTTGAGAAGCTGGGCTTAAAGCGACTTGAGAACTAATACTCAAAAACCATTGTTTTTAAAAGAAAAACAAAATTCAGTTATTTGATTTTTTGTTTTAAATCAATGATTTGGCAGCACAAAGCTCACCCTTATGTAGCTTTGTCGCTCACCACTTTGCGCGCATAATTAAACCCTTGAAGGCGAAACAGCTGAAATTGCCGAAATTGGCTGCTGTTGAAGGGAAGAAGAACATGAAAAAAGCACTTTTGATTGCCTACATTGCAGCAATGCCCACGTTGGCCAGCGCCCAAGCTGGCGGTGTTACCTTGAACATTGACAACCAAAGCCCCCTGAGCAAATGGGGCCGCTGGACCAGCGCCGAAAATGGTGGGTTGGGCTATGGCTTCAAACTGAATCAAGATCGCGGACGCTCTCCTATGAGTGCACAATGGAGTTCTGGTGACTGGGTATTCAAACTGAGCCGCGAAGAAGGCAGCAAACGGCCTGATCTGTTTTTTGGTTTGAAAGTGGCTGAAAGTCAACTGCAAACCACATCCTTGGGCTGCATGAGCGACAGCGGCAGCAGTGTTGGACGAAATATCAACCGCTACAGCAGTACCCTGTGCGGCGTACAACTGGACATGAATTTGCAGTAACACTGGCATTGGCAGCATGGAAACTGAAAAGACCTGAGTAATTTACTCAGGTCTTTTTTTATGCGCCATGAAAAATACAGTAGCAGAAATAGAAAAAGCCACTCGAAGGTGGCTTTTTCAAACTTTGAATTCAAACCAGGCTAACCTGGCATTGAATTAGAAGTTGTGACGCAGACCAACTACGAAAGAGTCGTCATCTGTCTCAGTAACAACAGCACCACCGCCGTTAGTTTCGCGGGTTGTACGGTTGAAACCAACATAGGAGCGGGTACGCTTGCTGAAGTCGTAGTAGTAAGACAGCTGAACCTGTGTGTTTTCAGTTTCAGCAGTGGCTGCGCCACCTTGAACTGGGAACAATGCAGGTGCTACCAGGGCAGTGGTTGTTGTGCGACCACTGTCAGCTTGAGCATACATCGCTTGCAGACCAGAGTTTGCATTCAATGGCAGCAAACCGGAAATAGCGATGTCGGTGTCGCTGTCGCGTGTACCGTAGTATTTGCTCTGACCCATCAAACCAGCCAATTGAAACGCACCGAAGTTGTACTTCGCACCAAACTGAATCTGAGATTTCAGGTTCAAATCGCTACCTAGTAGAGCGCCAGCTACAGCTACGGGATTCGCCTTGGTCAATGCATCTGTTGCTTCGACACGAGTGTAGCCGCCACCGAAGGTCAGTGCGCCAATTGTGTAGTCAGCGGCAACAGATGTTTCGCGAACGTTGTTTTCTGCAGAAGCAGTTTGACCTGCACCGGCATCAGCACCGCCCAAAGCGTGACGAGCAGAAATTTTCACGCCAGCGATTGTGTTTGCGTAACCGATTGAGTTGCTAACGCGTTGTACACGGTTAATAACTGCGTCGTTGCCGTTAACAACTGTCAACTGACCAGCGTTGTTGTTCACGTTGAACGTGTAAGCGGAAGCCTGGTTGTACAGGGGGGCTTGTGAATCGTTACCACCGTCTTGTGAACCAACAACTACAGTACCAAAGCTGCTTTTCACGCCAAGGTAAGCATGGCGAGTTGACAGAGGACCTGCTGCATTGGCTGCACCGGAGGCCACGTTGTCTGTATCAACACCGAATTCGTAGGCGAAAATGGCGCTCAAGCCACCGCCCAGGTCTTCAACACCGCGTACACCCAAACGTGAGGAGTAGTCAGCAATGTTTGTACCGTTGCCGGCGGAAGATGGGTTGGCGTTCTCAACGTCACGTGTGTTGTGTTCTACGGCTTGGTGGATACGACCGTACAAAGTTACGTTTGATGAATCAGCAAATACTGGAGCGGCAAATGCCAGACCCAGAGCAGCAGCTACTAGCTTCTTGTTCATATTTCACCCTTATTAGTGTTGGTTGAATCTTTGCCACCATTTACGGCGGCACGAGAGACAATGTACACGCGGACCCTTGAGGCAACCAACCAAATCCTGTTGCGAGTATCGCAAAACCGTGTTTTTTGTCGCTGACGTGCAACAGGCAAAACCGATCACAGCATTGGTGGCAGCATATCGGCCACACCTGTGAATGGCCTTGAAAGCCGCAAAAAGCCTTGCGATTGAATTGCTTGGGAATTTTTGAACCACAGTCTGCATGGCAGCAACCCCCCGCTTTGCAGCAGTCCGTTTAACTGTCACTTTTACCCAACAAAAGAAGGGCTTCGCGCCCCATTTCCTGGCAAATCAGAGTGATGTCGCCTGACATGCTGATCACCCCATCGGCGTAAGCAATCAAGCCCATGGCTTGCGCCTTGTTGATTTGCAGCCAGTCGGGGTGGGACTGTGCAACTTGCCTTGCATTCAAACGGTTGCCGGTGACAATTGCGGCGATTGTCAGGTGCACATTCCGCCTGAGATTCTCACAAGCTTGCACACGCACCCATTGCTGCTCCAAGGTCATATTGGTTTCTTCGTATTCGCTCAACAACACCAGGTACTTTGGCAAGTTTGGTGGACTTTTTCGATGATGTTGGGTGGCAAATGACAAAGCTTCTGGACCTGCTTGCAAGGTAGGCCGCTGAATGGCAAGGAACCACTCCAGTGGCTTTTGCAGGCAAAGGCCACCAACACCCAGTCGGCTGAAGTCTTTTTGAAATTCTTTCGCTGTCAATTGGTCAGCCCGTTCATCGCCTGAACACACCGCCACAGCAATGCAATCATCCAGTTGCAAGCCACGAAGCTTTTTGAACTGATTTCTTTTTTCGAGGTAGAACGACAGTCGTGATTGCGCGGCACGCCGGGACTCGAAACTGCGCAGTGGAATGTAGCCAGACACCCGGTTGTCCATTTCGAACACATGCAGGCTTTCGCGCGGGCCAAACAACACCCAGTCAGCATTTGGACGCTCCACTTGCAAATGGCCCAATGCCGCGCGCGCAGCCAAGGCATTCTCTAGCCCGTTACCAAACCAGAGGCCAATTCGAGGTTTGCCATCCATTAATTGCTTTCCACTAGTCGCGCCCCAAACGCGGGGTTTGAATGGTGCCGACCAAGCCATTGATGTTGCTTTGCCGGCCAAACTGGGCCACCACGGCCTGCCGGCCTTTTGCAGCCATGTCCCGCGCCTTGTGTGGCTCGCCAAGAACGGTGGTCAATGCCTCCACCCAGGAATCGAGCGCACCAGGTGCATGGGGAGCCGGGCAAACGTGACCGGTGATGCCATTTTCTACGGTTTCGGGCAAACCGCCTACATTGCTGACCACCACGGGTACGCCCAAGCCCAAAGCCTCGATCTGGCTCATGCCCAGGGGTTCGTAGCTTGATGGCATTACCAACACGTCGGCACGCTGAATCAAAGGGGCGACCGGGCTCAACATGCCGGGCAGCATCACATGCTTGAGTAAGCCCAGGCGCTTGACTTCAGTTTCGACGGCTTGGCGGGTTTCGCCCTCCCCGGCTGCTATGTAAAGCAGGTTGGGGAAACGCGGCAACAGGGCTTTCACCACCTGTAACATGAAACTGTGGCCTTTTTCGACGCGAAACATGGCTGCATGGGCGATTACAGGACGCTGTTGCAGGTCACTCAGGCGGGCATCCAGATCGGCTGGCAGGTCGGTTGTGGCAGCGGCAGCTATGCGGTCAAAATCGATACCCGGGTAAAGCACACCTATTTTTTCAGGCAGCACGCCGCTGTTTTGCAACAGTTGGTCTTTCAAGGCCTGGCTGGGCGTGAAAGTCTGGTCAAACATCTGATTGTAGGTAAAGGCTTTCGCGGGGCCAGGTTGGTAAGTGCGCATGCGGATGAGCTGGGGCCGGGGCTTGAGCAAACCGACCTTGGCCAAGGCATGCACGGTAATTGAACACAAATTGGCATCGTGGCTGCTGTGGCAAACCACTGCCACTGGTTTGTGGCGCCGAACCAGGTTGGCAAAGCGCAACACACTGGGGGGGTGAATGGCATTTCGAAATGCCACGTATTCAACGTTCAAGCCAAGCTTGTGGGCTTCCTGTGAAATACGGCTTCCTGCGCGGCACAAAATGTAGGGGGTGTAACCTTTGGCTTTAAGGCCCACGGCCTGCTCAAGCAACTGCAGTTCTTGGCCACCGATATTTTTGGAACTTTCAGAAAAGAAAATGGTGGTCATTTTGAGTGGTCGACAGAATTGATTTGAGTCGCGGTCTATATTCGCTTTATATTACGACGCAGTTTAATGCGCCGGCACAGACACATGGGCGTGAATTCACTCTAATCCACACTGGACTGAAACACTTTGCAAAAAATTCTGGTGATTAAATTACGACACCACGGCGATGTGCTGCTGACCACAGCCCTGTACAACGTCCTACACACGCAGTTTCCAAACGCGCAAGTGGATACCCTGATTTACAAGGAAACCACGCCCCTGCTGCAAAATAACCCGCACCTGAACCGGGTGCTGTGCATCGACCGCAAATTGAAAGGTTTTGCGCGCCTGAAGGCAGAACTGGGCCTGATATTCAATGTGCGCCACACCGGTTACGATGCGGTAATTCATCTGACGGACCAATGGGTTGGCGCACTGCTGGCCCGCTTTTCCAAAGCGCCTGTACGGGTCCAAATGGCCTATGCCAAACGCGACAAAGCCCTGTGGCACGCCTGCTTCACACACCGTACAGTGCCCCCACCCCGTGGGCAAGCGCACGCTGTGGAACTGAACCTGCTGTGCCTGCAAGCTTTGGGCGTGAATCCGCGAAGCATACGCGGCGAAATGGTGTTGCGCCCAAGCGCTGAAAACCTGGAAAAAGCAGATCAGTTACTGAGTAAACAAGGAATTAACGGGCCGTTTGTATTGATACACCCTGCGGCGCGCTGGCCTTTCAAATGCTGGGAAGATGACAAATTCGCGACCGTGGTTGCTCACATTTTGAAGAGTGGCCTGCAGGTGGTGTTGACTTGCAGCCCTGACCCAGTGGAAGTGGCCATGACGGCTGAAATTGAACGCCTGGCCTGCGAGAAAACCGGAACAGGATCAGGCAAACTGGTGAATGTGGGTGGCCAGATGAGTCTGCCTCTTCTTGCTGCCTTGCTGAAATTGAGCAAATTTTATGTAGGCGTGGATTCCGCCCCAATGCACATGGCGGCAGCATTGAATGTGCCGCAGGTGGCCTTGTTTGGTCCCTCGTGGGTGCAGGAATGGCGGCCTTGGTCCGACAAGGCCACGGTGATTTATGCGGGTGATTTTGGCCCACTGCCCCACCCCGACAGCATCAACACCGACGACACGACCCGTTTGCTGACAGCGATCCCCACCGAAGTGGTGATTCAGGCTGTTGACGAGTTGATGAAGTAAACCTGAGTGGCGTGGGTTTAGTCCCCATTATTTGCCGATCTGTTTGCAGAATTATTGGATTGTTTGTTGGCTGTTTTCCGCAGACTGGTTTTGTATGGAATGCAGGTAATGGTATTTGCCCTGCTTGGCCAGCAATTCCTGGTGCGTGCCTTGCTCGATCAGCTTGCCTTGGTCCAGCACAATGATGAAATCGGCCGTGGTCAGGGTAGACAAGCGGTGCGCGATCACCAGTGTTGTTCTGCCATGGCGCAGGCGCTCCATGTCTTCCTGTACCTCGCGCTCGGCTTCAGAATCAAGCGCGGAAGTGGCTTCATCCAGAATCAGGATGGGGGCGTTTTTCAGAAAAGCCCGCGCAATTGAAATGCGTTGGCGCTGCCCGCCGGAAAGCCTCAACCCATTGTCGCCCAGCACCGTGTCCAAGCCGTTCTCCAGCTTTTCAATAAACGGCAAGGCATTGGCCATGCGGGCTGCTTCCAAAATGGCTTCATCGGTTGCGCCACGCATTTCACCATAAGCAATGTTGTTGCGCACGGTGTCGTTGAGCAAATGACTTTCCTGGGTGACCACAGCAATTTGACGGCGCAGGCATTGCAAATCCCATTGCTTTAAATCGACACTGTCCAACTTCACGATGCCGTCAGTGGGGTCCAGAAATCGGGGCAACAAATTGATGAGCGTAGACTTGCCACCACCCGATACGCCCACGATACCCACAGTTTGACCAGGTTTGACCCACAAATTGATTTGACTCAGCGTTGGAGCTTCCGCCCCGGGAAAGGTCAGGCTGACAGAGTTGAATTCGATGTAACCCAAGGCACGGTCGGTGGTGTGGGTGCCACTGGAATTTTCAATTGGACGGTCTACGACGCGAAACACGTTGTCCGCGGCGGCAAGGCCTTTTTGAAGTTGCTGGTTGATGTTGGTGAGGCGCTTTACGGGGGCCAGCAGCATCATCATGGCGGTCATGAATGACGCAAAATCACCGGCGGTCATGCTGTTGCTTTCAGCCAGAATGCCAGCGAAGTAAACCACGGCGGCCACGGCTGCGGCCAAGATCCACTGCACAATGGCCGAGTTGGCCGCACTGGTGGCCACCAGTTTGACGCGGGACTTCATGATTTCATCGGCACTTTTCATGAAACGCTCGGTTTCCACCTTCTGCGCACCGTAGATCTTGATGATTTTCTGGGCACCGATCACTTCAGAAATGCTTTGCACCAAATCAGCATGCGAGGTCTGCGCACTGTGGGCAAAACGGTTCAAACGCTTGGCAGCCACAGAGACACCCACTGCGATCAAGGGCAGAATGGCAAAACAAATCAGGGTGAGCTGCCAGTTGGTGTAAAGCAAAATGGCCATGAGGCCAATCACGATTGCGCCGTCGCGAATCAGCACCGTGATGATATTGAAACCCGCTTCGGTGACCGCATCCACGTTGGTGGACACTGTAGAAATAATTTTGCCGGCGGGTTGCTCGACGAAATAGGAATTCGGAAAACGCAAAATACCCGAGAGCATGTCGAAGCGCAGATCGTGAACCACAAGGCCCGCAAGTTTGGCGCTGCAGTATTCATTGATGTAGGTGGCCAAACCACGAACCAAGAACAAAACAATGATGATGACTGGCAACCACTTGGCCATTTCAGTGCGCTGGCCGGAGAAATTCTCGTCAATCAACGGCTTCATCAGGCTGGCAAACAGCGGCTCGGTGACTGCTGCAAATACCAAGGCGACCAGTGAGGTGGTGAACAAAGGCCAGTACCGAAGGCTGTAGGAAAGCAGGCGTTTGTAAAGGCCTTTGGCGGTGTAGTCGATGTTGTTGGGCATGCAGTTCGAGTTGGTATTGGATGGTCGAAGTTTACACGGTTCCACATTCAAACCACTGATTCCGCACCAACTGGGCGTGAGCAGTGCGCAACAGGTCTGCGTGTGAATGCCCACTCGGCGCGATTGTTCGTACACCGCTACGTGTTGATAAGCCCATTCAGCGCGAATGGCCGGTTACCGTCTGCTGTTGGCGAAAGCCCAATCGGCGGTGATGGATCACGCGCAAGTGGACAGTAGCGTTGACGGGTTGGCACTGGTGATGAGTTGGCCGCAGCGGTGAACTCACCGCGACCGTTCAAGAGCCTTTGCCGGTTGGCTATCAACGGCGCGGGTTAGAACCCGCTGCCCGCAAGAACAGGCTGCTGAAGGGCCTTCCCGGCAGTGCACTTGCCTGTTCCGCACAATCAGGAAAACCGCCCCGTTTGAGCCAACCCAATGCGTGTGCCGGAAGGGCGCCACAGAGTCTCGGCCATCTTTTTTGCCGGGACTCTGTGAGCAGTGGGTTGTGGTCAACAAGGGATCAGCGGTTTTCTGTGCGGAATCGGGCAAGGCACGCTGGGGAGGCTGGACAGGAAGCCTGTGGCACGCCGGGGAAGGCCAATCAAGAAGCTGTCAGCACAAAACCCAGCCTTGCTCAGCCAAACACCCACTTGGCATTGCCCGCACCCAACCAGCCTTGCATTTCAATCAACAAGTCTTCCTCGGGCCGAACCTTCCAGTCGCTGCTCAACTGTGCCACACAGGCAGCCTGGCCGTTGTGGTAGTCGATTTCGACCAGACAACCCTGCTCGGGGTCGCGGAATGGCTCCAACATGGCACGCAGCTTTTCAGCATCCGATTTGCCATTCATGCTCAGCCGCAAGCGGCTTACAAAATGGGCACGCGCGCTGGCCAATGAATACAGATTTTCCGCAGAAATTCGCAAACCACCCGTGTAAGAATCTTCGGACACCTTGCCCTGCAGTACAAGCAGGGAGTCTTCTTTCAACAGGGTTCGGTTGGCTTCAAACTGTTCGTTAAAAATCGAAAGTTCGACCTGTGCAGTGGAATCATCCAGCAACACAATCGCCATTTTTCCGCGCTTGGTCATCATGGTGCGAAGCGATGCGATGACGCCAGCCATCCACACCATGTCGCGCCCCGGCGACAGGTCTTTCAACCGCAGTTTGACGAACTGGCGCACCTTGTCTTCATCGGCCTTGAACAGGTGCCCGCTGAAGTAATAGCCCAGCGCAGCCTTTTCCTGCTGCAGCTTTTCGCGTTCGCTCCAAGTGGGCACATCCACCAATGCAGGTGGCGCATCGCCACCAAGGTCTTCACCAAACAAGCTGACCTGCGCTGCGGTAGCAGCCTGCTGTGCGGCCCATTCCATGGCCTGGCCTGAACTGGCCAACAACTTGGCCCGATCGGGATTGAGTGAATCAAATGCACCAGCGCGGATCAGAGCTTCAATCACACGGCGGTTGATCTGCTTGCTGTCCACGCGCTTGACAAAGTCGAACAGGCCGGTGAACGGCCCGTTGGCACTGCGTTCAGCCACAATGGCTTCACAGGCGGCCTGCCCTGTGCCTTTGACAGCCCCCAAACCATAGCGAATTGCACTGGCGCGCTTTTCACCACCGACACGCACGGCGGTGAAGCGGAAACTCGACTCGTTGACATCCGGGCCCAGCATGGTGACGGTGGTGCCCGCCTTTTTGCCTGGCACCTGGCACATGGCCATGGCGTCTTCGACAAAAATTTTGACCTTGTCGGTGTCGTCCATGTCGGAACTCATGGACGCGGCCATGAACTCTGCCGGGTAATGGGCCTTCAACCAGGCGGTGTGGTACGCAATCAGCGCATAAGCGGCCGAGTGTGATTTGTTGAAACCGTATTCGGCGAACTTTTCCATCAAGTCGAAAAGCTGCTTGGCCACAGCTGGGTCCACGCCGCGCTCGGTGGCGCCAGTCGTAAAAATTTCACGCTGCTTGGCCATTTCCTCGGGCTTCTTTTTACCCATGGCTCGACGCAACAGGTCGGCGCCGCCCAAGCTGTAACCCGCCAGAATCTGGGCGACCAGCATCACCTGTTCCTGGTAAACAATCACCCCGTAAGTGCTTTTGAGAATGCCTTCCAGCTTGGGGTTGAAGTACCACTCGGCGCGGCCTTTGCCAGTTTTCGAAGTCTCCTTTTTACGCGCAATGAAGTCGTCCACCATGCCGGAACCCAATGGGCCCGGGCGGTTCAGCGCCATCAAGGCAATGATGTCTTCGAAGTTGTCGGGCTTCAGCTTTTTTTCAAGGTCTTTCGCTGAACGCGATTCAGACTGAAAAACAGCCGTGGTGTTTCCATCAGAAAACAGCTGGTACACCGCGGGGTCGTCCAGCGGTAAATCTTCCAGGCGGAAGTCGCGCATTTCCTCGTAGTTCTCGCGAACCCAACGCACCGCCCAGTCCAGAATGGTCAGGTTTCGCAGGCCCAAGAAGTCGAACTTGACCAAGCCTACCGCTTCCACGTCGTCTTTGTCGTACTGAGACACCACGGAATCAGTTGAGCCATCGGCGCAATACAATGGACAGAAATCGGTCAGCTTGCCCGGCGCAATCAACACGCCCCCGGCGTGCATGCCCACGTTGCGGGTCAACCCCTCGAGAGGACGCGCCACGTAAATGATTTCACGGGCTTCGTCTTCGTTTTCGACACGCTCGCGGAACGTAGGCTCATCGGCCATGGCCCTTTCAAGGTCCCAAGGATCGGCAGGGGTTTGAGGTATCAGCTTGGAAAGCCCGTCGCAATACATGTAGGGCATGTCGAGTACACGGCCCACATCCCGAATAACGGCCTTCGCACCCAGAGTACCGAAAGTGGCAATCTGGCTGACGGCATCTCGCCCGTAATTTTGCTTCACGTAGTCAATCACGCGATCGCGGTTGTCCTGGCAAAAGTCAATGTCAAAGTCGGGCATTGAAACCCGCTCTGGGTTCAAGAACCGTTCGAACAGCAAGTCATAGCGCAAGGGGTCAAGGTCGGTAATACCCAAGGCATACGCCACCAGCGAACCCGCACCTGAACCACGGCCAGGGCCAACCGGCACGCCGTTGCTTTTGCCCCAGTTGATGAAGTCCTGAACAATCAGGAAGTAGCCAGGAAAGCCCATGCCAATGATGGTGTCGCATTCGATTTTCAAACGGGCTTCGTATTCCGGGCGCATTTTTTCCCGTTCCTCGATATTCGGGAACAGGTGCACCAGGCGCTTTTCAAGCCCCTCTTTGGACAGGTGCACCAGGTAATCGTCCAGCGTCATGCCTTCGGGTGTGGGGAATGCGGGCAGCTTGGGCTTGCCCAGTTCCAGCGTCAGGTTGCAGCGTTGGGCAATGCGAATGCTGTTGCGGATAGCACTGGGAATGTCGGCAAAGAGTTCAGCCATTTCCTGCGCAGTCTTGAAATACTGCTGCTCGGTGAAGCGGCGCGGCCTGCGGGGGTTGGACAGAATTTCGCCCTGCGCTATGCACACCCGTGCTTCGTGCGCCCGAAAGTCATCGGGCTTCAAAAACTGGATGGGGTGAGTGGCCACCACCGGCAACTGCAATTTGGCAGCCAGCTGACAACTCAGATTGACCAGGTTTTCTGCCTCGGTGGAGCCATCGCGCTGAAGCTCGATGTAATAACGGCCTTCAAAATACTGCAGGAATTTGCGGGCGGAATGTTCGGCTCGCCCCATGTTGCCGCCCAGTAAAAACTGACCGACATCGGAATTTACAAACCCGGATACCGCGATCAGCCCGTCGCACCCCACTTCATCGAACCAATCGAATTTGAGTGTGGCCTTGCCGCGTTTCTGGTTGCGCAAAAAGGCGCGGCTCAGCAATTCGCATAGCTGTAGGTAGCCTTTGTGGTTTTGCACCAGCAAAAGCACGCGTGCGGGTTGTTCGTCATCGCGCTCGCTTTCAATCCACACGTCGCACGCTGCAATGGGCTTGACCCCTGCACCACGGGCTTTGCCATAAAACTTGATCAGGCCAAACAGATTGGACAGGTCGGAAATGGCCAGTGCGGGCATGCCGCAGGCAGCCGCAGCCTTGACGGCGTCGCCCACCCTCACCATGCCATCGAGCACCGAAAACTCGGTGTGCATGCGCAGGTGAACAAAAGTGGAAGGTAGCGGGTGGGATGGATTTGTCATCTGAGCATTTTACTACCAAGTGACTGGCAAACGATTGAGCGTGTTCAATCCATAGCCCAACGAATTTTGCCCAAAACGACTGAAGTATCGCTTTGTAAAAACACCCCTACCTAAGTTCGGAACCGAGTTACCTCTGCAGGAGTACACAAGCCGCTCTTGCTCATCCCTGTGCTGTACTGCAACGACCCTTAACAACCACAGGAAACAACATGACTACCAACACAAACGCATTGGCTTTAAGAGTTGCCCCGCAACACACCATGGATATCGAAGCGCAGAAGCCTGAAGCACCACAATACAACCGTACTTTGGCCCGGGCAAAAATTGCGACGCTGGCTGCAGCAAGTATCGCTGGTGCTTTAACTACGGCAATTGTGGCTTTGCATGAAGGATCGGACACAAGCGGCTTGCAAAACAGAAGCTTGCTGAATGAGGGGGGATGCAGCCCGCACCAACTCAAAAACATCGCGAGTGCGAAACGTGCCCTGGTTATTTCAGGCGCAACAACGGGTGCGTGCTTGGGTGGCGTAATTCTGGGCGCTTGTATGTGGGGTGGCGGCTCGGTGGCTGAAGAGGAAGAAGGCGCGGTGGGGGCGGCGGGCCTGGCATCCATGAGTGTCGGTGGACTAATGGCATCTTTGGGCTCATTGGGCTTTACGCTGGGTACTACTGCAACATTGATATCCGGAATTATTTATGGTGTGTCCAAAAACAACTGCTGAAACAGGCGCTTTCAAACAGTGTGCTTTCCAGGCATGAACCAGAGGTTGCCCGGAAAGCACCATCAAACCATCCAATACTTTAAGCCGACATTTTCTTTGCAAACTCGGCCACCCTGCTGCCGTAAATCTTCGCAGTTTCAAGGTCTGAAGCAGGCGGCGTTACATCGGCAGGCGCGTTGTCGGATTGCGTCATCACGCCCACCCAGGAACCAACACGATTCAACTCGTTCACATCACCCGGCTTCTGGGCGCCCGGTGTTGCACTGCCCACCCAGACCATGCCGTGCTGCATGGCAAAAGTGACGAAATACTGAAGCGTGCTCAGCTTGTCGCCACTCATGGACATGGAATTGGTGAAGCCGCCGGCAATCTTGTTCTTCCAGCCCTGGCTGAACCAAACCTTGCTGGACGCATCTGCGAACTTTTTGAAGTCGGCCGAGGCACCGCCCATGTAAGTGGGCGAGCCAAAAATGATGGCATCCACTTTGGCCAGTACATCCCAGGTGGCGTCATTCACGTCATTGACGGAAATCAGGTGGCTGATCACCCCATCCACAGCATCCACACCTTGCTGAACAGCTTGCGCCACCTTGGCTGTGTGTCCGTAACCGCTGTGATAAACAACTGCAACTTGTGTCATGTCAAAACTCCTGTGTTGTAAGTTCAAGCAGGCAGGTCGAAAAACAGCACTTCCGCTTGGTCGTTCACGTCAAAATTCAATTCCCGCTCGCCGCTCACCATCAAGGCATCGCCGGTCTGCAGCAACACATTGCCCACAGTCAATTCACCACGCGCCACGTGCAGGTAGGCCTTGCGGGCCGGGTCCAGTTCACGGTGCACGCTTTGCCGGCTTAAACGCCCCGCATACATTTTGGCGTCCTGGTAGATAAAGGCGATGTTCTTTGCTTCCGCCTCGGCCTTGTCTCCTGTCACAATCAGGCCCAATTGCCCGGTAATGCTGGCCACATCCAGATCGTGGTCCTTGTAGCCAGGCTCCACATTCTTCACAGCGGGCTCAATCCAGATTTGCAACAGGTGCGCCACATCCGTTTTGTGCGCATTCATTTCGGAATGGCGAATACCGGTGCCCGCACTCATGCGCTGGATCTGGTTGGGATTGATGGCCGAACCGCCGCCCAGGCTGTCTTTGTGGCTCAATTCACCACCCAGCATGTAGGTAATGATTTCCATGTCGCGGTGACCGTGAGTGCCAAAGCCGGTTTCGGGCTGTACCCAGTCTTCGTTGATGACGCGCAGGGGGCCAAAGCCCATGTGCTTGGGGTCGTAATAGCTGCCAAAGGAAAAGCTGTGATAGCTTTCAAGCCAGCCGTGCTGGGCATAACCGCGTTCGTTGGATTTTCTGATCTGGAACATGTTCAACCTCCTGTTGAATGATGAACCCAGTGTAGGTGGTGCAGCACGCCCAAACAAGGCGTAGAATTTGACGGACTTATTCAAAAAAACTGAACCTATGACCATCAACCTGGACAGCCTCGCACTGCTTGAACTGATTGAAGCCCGGGGCAGTTTTGCAGCCGCTGCCCTGGCCTTGAACAAAGCGCCCTCTGCCATTACCTACCAACTGCGCCAGCTTGAAGAAAGCCTGGATGTGCTGATCTACGACCGTTCGGGCCACAAGGCCAAGTTAACGCCCGCTGGGCAGGCTTTGCTGGAAGAAGGCCGCAAGTTGCTCGAAAACTCAGAAGCACTGACCAAGCGAGTCAAAGCCGTGGCGAGCGGCTGGGAAGCCGAACTGCGCATCGTGCTGGATTCAGTGGTGCCATTTGAACAAACCATTGCGTGGATCGACGCATTCGATCAACTGCAAAGCCCCACCCGCCTTCGCTTTTCAAGTGAAGTGCTGTCGGGTACGTGGGAAGCACTGTATTCAGGTCGGGCAGACCTGTTGATCGGCAGCAGGCTGGATCAAAACCAGTTTGCCACCGCTACTGGCCTGCACATTCAAAGCCTTGGGCAGTCGGTGTTCGTGTTTGCCGTGGCACCCACGCACCCCTTGGCGGCTGAACCGGAACCCGTGTGCATCGAAACCATTCGCCAGCACCGCGCGGTGGCTGTGGGGGATACGTCCCGCAACTTCAAGCCGGTCACCTTTGGCCTGCAAAGCGGGCAGGCCGTACTGACCGTGCCCAACTTGCAAGCCAAGGTGCAGGCGCAACTGGCTGGGTTAGGCTGCGGCTGGCTGCCCTGGAACCTGATCGAACAGGATGTGGCCAATGGCCGCCTGATTGTCAAGGCCACGGAAGACACAACCCGCCAAAGCAACCTTTGTTTTGCGTGGCAACGCGGCAGCCAGGGCAAAGCGCTGGACTGGTGGACACGGCACCTGGCCACAGTTCAACTTAACTTTCAACCGCCCGCCTGAACCCTTAAGCGCACATGCCCACCACACCCCAATACATCGGCCGCTTTGCACCCTCTCCTACTGGCCCATTGCACCTCGGTTCGCTGGCTACGGCGCTGGCCAGCTATCTGGACGCCAAAGTGCACCAGGGCCAATGGCTGCTGCGCATTGAAGACATTGACGAAGGCCGCTGCAGCGCTGCGTCTACCGAACACATTGTTCACACACTGAGGCGACATGGCTTGAACTGGCAAGGTGAAGTGTGGGTCCAGTCGCAAAGGCACGCTGTGTATCAAACCGCTTTGGATACACTACAAGGCGACAACTTGACCTACCCCTGCGCCTGCACCCGAAAGGAAATTGACGAAGCGAATGCCAACCGCACCCACGGTGAAAACCGCATTTACCCCGGCACCTGCAGACAAGGCATGCCGGAAGGTCGGGAAATGCGGGCCATTCGATTTCGCTGCCCCAACGAGCCCATCAACTGGCATGACCACCGCCTGGGCCATTTCAGTGACAGGCTAGGCGAGACCAGCGGCGATTTTGTACTGCAACGGGGAGACGGCTTTTGGGCTTACCACCTGGTCGTGGTGGTTGACGACCTGGCCAGCAAGGTCACTCACATTGTCCGGGGTGAAGACTTGACCGACACCACAGCACGACAAATCGCGGTATGGAAGGCACTGCAAGGCACGCCCCCTGAGTACTGGCACCTGCCAGTGATTTTGGCTGAAGATGGGCAGAAGCTTTCCAAACAGACGGGCGCACAAGCAGTGCCAGAACACGACCCTGTGTTGAACCTGAATGCGGTATGGCAGCACTTTGGGCTGGACAAAATAAAAGCCACATCGGCAACCGAGTGGCTTGATTTGGCAATTCCGGTTTGGGCCAATTACCGGGCAGCACAGGCCGCACGGCAATTGTAGGGGCACAGTGCCTGATTGCGTCAGTTGCGGGGGCTACCACCCAGCAAAAACGCCACTGGCGCTGCATTCTTGTTTTTGGCCTTGTTGCTCAGGTTGGACTGCTGGGCAGAGGCCTGATCGCCTGCCGCCTTGTCTTCCCTGGATTCCTGGTAAGGCTGATTGAACAAGTTGTCTTTCACACGGGTTTGCGCCAGCTTGGCGCGCAAGCGTTCGTATTCCGCATCGCGGTGAATCGGGGCGTTGTCGTTGAAACGCGCACCCTGGTACGACATGTCCCTGGCCGGGCGGCGCTCACGCGCTGGAGCTGAGTCATCAGACGTTCGGGGGGGCCTGCGGTCTGAACGGCCTTCCTGGCTACGTCCCTCGTAGCGACTCTCGGTGCGTCCTTCAGTGCGGCCATCACGTCCATCCCGACCACCACGTTCTTCACGGGGTGCGCGCGCGCCGGGCACAAAGCCTTCAAGCTCTTCGCGAACAAAGGCTTTGCCAATCAGTTTTTCGATGTCTTTCAAGGCACGTTCATCGCGTTTTACAACGAATGAATACGCTGTGCCTTTGGCCCCAGCGCGGCCAGTACGGCCAATGCGGTGAACATAATCTTCAGGCGTGGTGGGCAGGTCGTAGTTGATCACGCATGGCAGGTCGGCAATGTCCAAACCACGTGCAGCCACATCGGTGGCCACCAGCACGGTAACTTCACCCGCTTTGAACGCTTCAAGCGATTTGGTACGCTCGGCCTGCGTTTTGTCGCCGTGAATTGCAGTGCTGGACACGCCCTGCTTTTCAAGATAAACCGCCAGTCGGGCTGTACCCAGCTTGGTATTTGAAAACACGATGACCTGGCTCAGGGCCTTGGTCTGGATCAGGTGGCAAACGGCCATGCGTTTGTCCTCTTCACTGTCCAGCGCGAAGATCACCTGCTTGATGTTCTCGGACGTTGCATTGCGGCGCGCCACTTCAATCAAAGTGGGCGACACCATGAAACTTCGGGCCAGCTTTTGAATTTCTGGCGAGAAAGTGGCCGAAAACAGCAAGTTTTGCCGTGTTTTAGGCAACAAATTAATAATGCGCTGCAAATCAGGCAAAAAGCCCATGTCCAGCATGCGGTCTGCTTCATCCAGTACCAGCACTTGAACCTGGCCCAAGTTGATGCTTTTTTGTTGGACGTGGTCCAGCAAACGGCCCGGCGTGGCAATCACCAGCTCAACACCCCGGCGCAGGGCCTGAATTTGGGGGTTGATGTCCACACCGCCGTACACCACAGTAGAACGCAGGGGCGTGAATTTGGCGTAAGTGTGCACATTGGCTGCAACCTGATCAGCCAGCTCGCGGGTGGGCGTCAAAATCAGGGCACGAACGGGGTGACGCGCGGGCGACGTATTCTCCGTGGCCAGCGGCATCAAGCGATTCAGAATGGGCAAGGAAAAACCAGCGGTTTTTCCGGTACCTGTTTGGGCAGCACCCATTACATCCACACCGGTCAACACGACCGGAATTGCTTTCGCCTGGATGGGGGTTGGCTGGGTGTAGCCTTGCGCGTCGATTGCTTTTTGAATGTCGGGGTGCAGCGCGAAGTCCGCAAAAGTGACGTTCGCGAGGGCGGCCTCTTCTGCCGCGCTGATGGTATTCGGTTCAGTTTGTGTCATGCACGCATTCTAAGCCCATTTGATGCTTATTATTTGTGCAGCGGACTTAAATTCACTTGCTGCACCGGCTGGGTGCAGCAAATGTACTTTTCATACAACAGCTGGTGGTGTCTGCCGATTCAGAGATGTTCGGCTATGAATTCATCCACGTGTTTGACCGCCAAACGACCCGCATTGGCCTGTGAACTTTCAGTGCCCCAAGCCACGTGGGGTGTGATGATGCAACGCGGGTGGTGCCATTGCACCATCAGGTGATCTCGTGGAGGTGGTTCCACTTCCAGAACATCCAGTGCGGCGCCACCCAAGTGCCCGCTTTCGATGGCCTGCTTCAAGGCCTCGAACTGCACCAAGCCACCACGCGCGGTGTTGATCAAAATGGCACCCTTCTTCATCTTCGGCAAGGTGTCGGGGCCAATCAAACCACGTGTTTGGTCATTCAAAGGGCAGTGCAAACTGAGCACATCGCTGTGGGCCAATCCATGTTCAAAGGTCACGTAGCCGTTGCGAGGCGTTGCGACCCCTTGGCGTTCAATGTGCAACACGGTCATACCGAATGCTTTGGCGAATTCGACCAGCTTGCCACCAATGGCACCGCTGCCCAGCACGCCCAGGGTTTGGGTGTGCAAACCCCGCATGGGTAAAGTGTGCAGGCAGAAAAACCGCGAGGCACTCCAGGTACCGTCATGCACCTGGCTTTGCCATTCGGGCACCCGCCGAGTCAGTTGCAAAATACAGGCCATTGCATGCTCGGCCACAGATTCCGGGCCGTAGTTGACCACGTTGCTGACCCTGATCCCACGTTCTGCACAAGCAACCTTGTCCACATTGTCCGTGCCGGTGGCCACCAACTGAATCATTTTCAACTTGGGTGCATAGCCCAGTTCGACGGGTCCAATTTTCACTTTGTTGATGATCAGGATTTCAGCGTCCTTGATGCGTTCTTTCAGCATGTCCGCTGTTGTAAATGGATATTCAGTCCAGGTGTGCGCGCATTCAGGGCGCGGCAAGGGGGTGCGTACGGTTTCGCTTTCCAGCCAAACAATGTTCATGGTGTTGTCTCCAATTGGGTTGCTAGAAGGCTACCGACTAATTGCAGCCTTAGACACTGGGACTAACCATGAAAACAGATGGAAAACATCTTAAACACTGGTGGAGTCAAGCGGTACGGGCGTGGTACTGACACCGGCGATTCGATAACAGTTTTTACCGGCCTTCTTGGCCATGTACATTTGTTCATCGCTGATTTCCAGCAGTTTTTGAAATGAGCTGCCATGCAGCGGGTGCATGGCCGCACCAATGCTGCATGACACGGTCAAGCCGTGATTTTGCCGAATCCGCACCAGCAACTTGTCACAGGCAAACGATTCGATAATCCGCTCAGAGATATTCTTGAGCAACTGGATGTTGCATCGGGCCACGATGATTGCGAATTCGTCACCACCGAGGCGTGCCACTTGATCCACGTTGCGTGTGGCGCCTTTCAACAGGCTTGCACTGGTTTTCAGAATTTGATCGCCGGCCTTGTGGCCCAGGGTGTCATTCACAGACTTGAAGCCGTCCAGATCCAGAAACATCAGCCCTAGCGTTTCGCCCGGCAACAACCGGGACAAGCGGGTTTCCAGCGTGATATCGAAGCCACGGCGGTTCAAGATACCGGTCAATGGGTCGCGCTCTACCTCGTTGCGAAGGTCTTCCACATTCTTGCGGATACTGACATCTTCAACAATCAAAACCGCATGGGCACCCTGGGTTTTATCGTTGTACACCGCGAAGCGAAATTGAAGCACCCGGCCGTCGGTGAAATTCAATTCGATGGGCATTTCATGGTTGCGAAAATAATCGGTTACGAGGTCTTTGAGTAATATCCGCTGCTCCCGAACCACTCCTGCATTGAGCAACACCTGCTCCAGTTTTGCCGATGCCGGATTGATTGATTCCAGCCGCAGCATTTTGGCCAAGGCCTTGTTGGTGTAAAGCACATTGAAGTGTTCATCCAGATACGCTACACCGCTACCCAGTGACGAAAGCAACAAATCCAGCCTGTTTTTTTCGGAAACAGACCGCGCATGGCTGTTTTCCATGGCCTTCATTTGCGCTTGAATCGCTTGCGCCATGCTGTTGAACGCTGCACCCAAGCAAGAGATTTCATCGCGTCCAGTGACCTGTATGCGCGATTCAATTTGCCCGGACTGCAACTCCATGGCCTTGGTCCGCAGGTCTTCCAGTCGAGCCGACAGGGTATTGCTCAAACCAAACAGGATCATGGCGCAGGCAATTGCACTGAGCAGAAATACCCCCACAAGGTAAAACACCATCTCGTCTCTACTGCGGTACACCTCTTGCTCATCAAACAAAACCATTAGCTGGTGCCCTTGCGTGGGCAAGGTGAATGCGGAAACCAGCGCGGGATCAATGTCTTCAGAACTTTTAGGAACCTGCCCCAAGGTATACACCATGCGGTTTTCAGCGTTGATCCACACCGCAGTGGGTTTGTAGCGCGTATAAAAATCCCGAACAATCGACGACACAGTATTGATGGAATAGGTGTCGCTGGCCATGTTGGCCCGCGTCAACTCAGCCTGAAAACTTTCACGGGTTTTCTGGAGCTCACGTTCTGCCACATTGCCCATGTGCAGGAATTGAATACTCGTGAAAATGCCGCCCAACATCAGCTGGGCGACAAATGTAGTCAGGAGCCATTTCCATTTAAAAGACATCGCCGTGTGGCCCGAAAAGTGTGATCTATTGTGCAAAGTATCCCCGCTTGCTGATCGTGTTTGAATCCCACGAGAGGGGCACTTTTCGCCCATTTTCAAAATAAACACAAATTTGTGATCCGGGGTGTTGTATTAAAACTTTTTTTTTGCCATAATTGCGGGCTTGCCGAGGTGGCGGAATTGGTAGACGCGCTGGACTCAAAATCCAGTGGTAGAGATATCGTGCGGGTTCGATTCCCGCCCTCGGCACCAGCCCCCAAAAAAATTCAAAAAATCTGCAACAGCAATCTTCGATAAAATCCTAAGTGCGGTTCTGAATCGAATCAATTGCGCCAATTCCCATGCGTACGCCAGACATATCCCACAAGCCCTGTCACGCCTGTCCTACATTCAAAGTTTTCCCATTGCGATAGATTGGTTCATGACGCTGTCGCGTCTTACATTCTTACCAACAGACATCTTCACGGAGAGAAAACAGCATGGAAAAGCAATGGGAAAATAGCAGCTCCAACAATCGATCCAACAATGAGGACAATGAAGATCGCAGCTTTCAAAGCATTGGCAAGGAAAGCCGAGGCGATCAGGATGATGACCTTGAAGACTCTGATCAGGATCAGGACAATCGTCAGTCTGGCATGGGTTCCAACGGACAGAACCAGTCGCTCAGCAACATGGCTTACAACTGGGTGAGCTTTGTTCAACACAAAGCCAAGGCAGTCAAAGCTTATGAGCAATACATTTCAGATGCAGAAGCTGCTGGCGAAACTGAATGCGCGGACCTTTTCCGCAAGGCCTGTAAGGCTGATCTGGAACAACTAGGGCAAGCTCGAAATCATCTTTCGGCCGTTTTAAAGGAAACTGAAAACGCAGAGTAAGCTACACCACTTATTTGGCAGTTATAAAAAAGGCAGTTTGCAAAGTTCTTGCAACTGCCTTTTGTCTTTTTCGGAAGAGGTTGCTCTTGCAGGAAGATGTAAGCGCTGTAAAATTGATGCGCTGTCAGGCGCCTTGAATTCAAAACATTCTTTGTTTTTACCTGGCCCATCCTGAGTTTTTGCGAGAGGCCAATGGTCGGTATTCCACGAGAAAGTCATTGCCTAATCGCAGCTCTGTGCAACATCTCTTAAGCCTGCGTGTAGTTCGCCATGAAACTGTCCGACTTTGACTTCACTCTTCCTGAGGCATTAATTGCCCAACATCCGCCGCAACAGCGGGGGGAATCCCGTCTGCTGGTGTGTCCAACCAATAAAGCGATTGAAGACCATCAATTCAGACACGTATTGGATCTGCTTCAGCCCAATGATGTGCTGGTGGTCAACGACACCAAGGTATTGAAAGCTCGCCTGCAAGGCGAGAAAGCCACGGGTGGAAAAATCGAAGTAATGCTTGAACGCATACTGGATGACAGGCGTTTCACGGCCATGATCCGGGCCAGCAAATCACCCAAACCCGGCAGCGAAGTGATTTTGGCGGGTGTAGCCAGCGCAAGGGTACTGGCCAAGCAGGGCATGATGTATGAACTGGAGTTGCTGCATTCCAGCCTCGGCCTGCCCGAATTGCTGGAGTCGCACGGGGCCCTTCCTCTACCCCCTTACATTGAGCACGACGCCAATGCCCAGGATGATGAACGTTACCAAACTGTGTTTGCCAAAGAACCAGGTGCAGTGGCTGCCCCCACAGCAGGTTTGCATTTCACTGAAGATTTGCTGACCCAAGTGCAAGCCAAAGGTGTTCGGCTTTTGAACCTGACGCTGCATGTGGGCGCAGGCACATTCCTGCCGGTCAAAACCGACAATGTGGAAGAACACGTCATGCACAGCGAGCGGTACTGCATACCCGGCTCGGTGATTGCCGAACTGTTGAATGCCAAACAGAACGGCGGGCGAATTGTGGCCGTGGGCACAACCTCGCTGCGCGCACTGGAAGCCTGGGCCACAGAAACAAGCTGTGACTTCAATTCTGAAGCTGGGCTGAAGAAAGTTACCATTTGTGCAGAACACGGGCACGCCGGAGACACCCAGATTTTTATCAAACCAGGCTACAACTTCAAGGTTGTCGACAGACTGATCACCAACTTCCACTTACCCAAGAGCACATTGCTGATGCTGGTTTCCGCTTTGGCAGGAAAGTCCACTATCTTTAACGCATATCAACACGCAATTGCGCAACAATACAGATTCTTCAGTTACGGCGATGCCATGTGGCTTGAACGCGCAGAATGACACAGACCAACTTTTCAGTACGCACTGGCGACGGCGCCAGCATTCAGTTGATGCGTTGGGGCCAAAGCACAGGCAAACCTGTTTTGCATTGGGCCCACGCCACAGGGTTTAGTGCGAAAACCTACACCCCCATGCTGAACAAGCTGATGCCACACTTTGATGTCCACAGCTGGGACATGCGTGGACACGGTGAAAGTCGGGATGCAGGCAAGCCCAAAACATTCAAGGGCTGGACGACCTACTACAACGACCTGGTCGCCGTGCTGGACCAAGCACAAGCACCGATGTGGCTGGCAGGCCATTCAATTGGGGCCACCACCAGCCTGGCTGCTGCTGCACAGCGCCCTCAGAAGGTCAAAGGGTTGATCCTGATCGAACCAGTACTGCTTGACCCCAGGCAGGGCTGGGCTTTACGACTAGCCAACTGGTTTGGATTCGCCAATCGAATTGCAATGGCCTCGGCCGCTGCACGCAGGCGAGCAAGTTTCGCATCCCATGAAGAAGCCTTTGAGAACTATCGCTATAAAAAGGCGTTCAGCACCTGGAGTGATGAGTGGTTAAATGCCTACGTTCAACACGGTTTTGTCGCCAAAGGCAACGACGAAGTTGAGCTGGCCTGCAAACCCGACTGGGAATCGCTGACCTTTCAACACACGGAGCCCGATGCCGTTCGCTGGATGAAAAATCCAGGTTGCCCGATTCACATACTTGCTGCAGGCAAGGGATCCACATTCCCAGCCACTGCACATGCGCGAATTCAAAAACGCTTGCCACATGCAAGGATTGAAGTGCTTGCTGATGCCACCCACTTTTTGCCGATGGAACACACCGACCTCGTGGTGCAGCGCATTCGGGAAGTGGCGGGACTCTGACGACTGACAGATTTGATGTCCGCAGGTCTACTGCTTGTTCGCTGTAGAGGGCTGTTCACCCAGCCTGGTCTCGACGTTTGTTCCCGGCTTAATGGCACCTTGCTTGGGGAATGCGAAACGCAATGGCGTCTTCGCATCGCTTGCTTCGCAAGCGCCCCGCGCGGCGAGCCCGCCGGAACGCCGAGACAATTCAGCAGGGCGAACCAGCCACTCGACAGCAACCCAACCCAGCTCCGCTCTACCGACAGTCCAGTCCAGCCCAGCTCAGCCCAGCCCAGCCCAGCCCAGCCCAGCCCAGCCCAGCAACCAGCATCCGCCAGACCTCTCAACAGAGGTTAACCGCACCCAACTCTGCGCACGCTGGGTGACTGCGTGAAGCCTTCCGCGCCTTTGGCTGGTTTGCGATTCAAGGAAATTTGCCAGCGGCTTGCAAAATGAGCGTTCGCGCCAGCGACAAAGCGGACTCGCCGATTTCTTTTGGCGAGCCGCTTTGAGCGAATTTTTCAAGCCGTTGGAATTACAAATTTCCAAGCAAACCAGCAATGGCCGGAAGGCTTCACGAAAAACAATCACCCAAGAAAAAAGCCCCGTGATTGCTCACAGGGCTTTTCAGGACAGGTAAGCAGCGCCGACTTTACTCGACCGCTTTCACCATGTCTTCAATCACTTTCTTGGCATCGCCAAACACCATCATGGTTTTGTCCATGTAGAACAGTTCGTTGTCCAAACCAGCGTAGCCAGCGTTCATGGAACGCTTGTTCACGATGATGGTTTTGGCCTTGTAGGCTTCCAGAATCGGCATGCCTGCAATCGGGCTCTTGGGGTCTTTCGCCGCAGGGTTCACCACGTCGTTCGCACCCAGTACCAGCACCACGTCAGTTTGCGCAAATTCGCTGTTGATGTCTTCCATCTCGAACACCTGGTCGTATGGCACTTCGGCCTCGGCCAGCAACACGTTCATGTGGCCTGGCATACGACCCGCCACGGGGTGAATCGCATATTTCACGGTCACGCCCATGTGGGTCAGCTTCTCGCTCAGTTCCTTCAAAGCGTGTTGGGCACGGGCCACTGCCAAACCGTAACCTGGCACAATCACCACGGTTTCCGCGTTGGTCAGCAGGAAAGCCACGTCATCGGATGAACCACTTTTCACGGTGCGCTGCTGGCCACCACCGGCTGTTGCGGCTTCCGCCTCACCACCAAAGCCACCCAGAATCACGTTGAAGAACGAACGGTTCATCGCCTTGCACATGATGTAGGAAAGGATCGCGCCGGATGAACCCACCAGCGAACCCGCCACAATCAACATGCTGTTGTTCAGCGAGAAACCAATGCCCGCTGCTGCCCAGCCAGAATAGCTGTTCAGCATGGACACCACCACGGGCATGTCGGCACCGCCAATTGGAATAATCAATGTGACGCCCAGGATGAAGGCGGCAACCGTCATGATGATGAAAGGTGTCCAGCTTTGCGTTGCTGCAAACCAGATACCGCAACCGATCATCACAATGCCCAAGACTGCGTTCAACTGGTGCTGACCCGTGAAGCGCACGGGTGCACCCTGGAACAGGCGGAACTTGTACTTGCCACTCAACTTGCCAAAAGCGATGACAGAACCCGAGAAGGTGATTGCACCCACGAAGGTACCGATGAACAACTCAATCTTGTTACCCAAAGGAATGTCGAAAACACCTTTGGCAGTGATGCCAAACGCATCGGGTTCAGCCACAGCGGCAACCGCAATGGCCACCGCCGCCAAACCGATCATGCTGTGCATGAAAGCCACCAGTTCAGGCATTTTGGTCATTTCGACGCGCTTGGCCATCACCGTGCCCAAGCCGCCACCAACAACCAAACCAGCCAGCACCCAGCCCAAACCTGTAATCGCAGATTGCCCTGCAATTTCAGCCAGCTTGAAGATCAAGCCGATCGTGGTCAGCACCGCAATGGCCATGCCCACCATACCGAAGGTGTTACCCAATCGGGATGTTGTGGGGTGAGACAGGCCTTTCAAAGCCTGAATGAAACAGATTGACGCCACCAGGTACAACAGCGTCACTGCGTTGAAACTCAATTGCATAAGATTCTCCAGATCGCTGTTGGGTTACTTGTTCTTTTTCTTGAACATTTCAAGCATGCGGCGGGTGACCAAAAAGCCACCAAACACATTCACAGCGGCCAGCGCCACAGCCAGCACGCCCATGAATTTGCCCAGGGGCGTCACGGTCAGTGCAGCTGCCAGCATGGCACCCACAATCACGATTGCGGAAATTGCGTTGGTCACCGCCATCAAGGGGGTGTGCAGCGCGGGTGTCACGTTCCAGACCACGTGGTAACCCACATAAATGGCCAGTACAAAAATAATCAGGTTGACCACGGTGGGGCTGATTGCGTCCATGTTGGCTCCTTCCTTATGCGTTCTTGCGTTTGAGTTCGCCACCGGTGCACATCAGGCACGCGGCAACAATGTCGTCTTCCAGGTCGATCTTGAAGGCGCCTTCCTTGTCGAAAACCAGCTTCAGGAAATCGATCACGTTGCGGGCGTACAGTGCGGAAGCATCCGCAGCCACCATGGCGGCCAGGTTGGCATAACCCACAATTTTGACGCCATTTACGTCTACAATTTCGTTCAGTTGGGACAAGGGGCAGTTGCCACCCTGCTCTACCGCCAAATCGATCACCACAGAGCCTGGCTTCATGGCGCGCACAGTTTCTTCGTGCAGCAATGTCGGTGCCTTGCGTCCGGGAATCAGGGCCGTCGTAATCACGATATCGCTTTTGATCGCCTTTTCGTGAACTGCTGCCGCCTGGCGCTTCATCCAGCTTTCTGGCATGGGGCGGGCGTAGCCACCCACGCCCTTGGCAATTTCACGTTCTTCGTCGGATTCAAACGGCACATCGACAAACTTCGCGCCCAAGGATTCAACCTGCTCTTTGGTGGCCGGGCGAACGTCGGATGCCTCAATCACAGCGCCCAGGCGCTTGGCCGTGGCAATGGCTTGCAAACCGGCAACACCCACACCCAAAATCAGCACGCGGGCAGCTTTCACGGTACCGGCGGCGGTCATCAACATGGGCATGAAACGCTGGTACACATTGGCTGCAATCATCACGGCCTTGTAACCTGCGATGTTGGCCTGTGAAGACAACACGTCCATGCTTTGCGCACGGGTTGTGCGGGGCGCGGCTTCCAGGGCAAAGGCTGTGAGACCAGCCTTGTTCATGGATTCCAGTGCAGCTGAATCAAAAGGGTTCAGCATCCCGACCACCACCTGGCCTGCACGGTATGCAGACAATTCATTCTCTGCTGGTGCACGCACCTTGAGGATCATGTCGCAGTTGCTGATCACGTCCATGGCACGTTCGACGATTTTGGCGCCCACATCCACATAGGATTGATCGGTGATGGAACTGGCAACGCCTGCGCCAGTCTGAACAAACACTTCGTGTTTTTGAGAAATGAGCTTCTTCACCGTTTCAGGTGTGGCGGCTACACGCGTTTCTCCGGACCTTGTCTCGGCCGGGATTCCGATTTTCATGGAACTTCTCCTTGAGGGAAAGCGCTTTTATTTGATGTTTAAGAACTGCAAATACACTGCTGGTGCGGACTATAGCACGGTAGTATCACCCAATCTAAGGGATAACCACAACCCAGTATCTGACAATATTAACTGCCAAATGATATTCGAACGCGTTGTTTCTGTCTTGAAGCATTGATCTAAGCAGGGATTGCACTGGCTGAATAGTCCAGACCTGCTTCTGTCATGGTTCCTGGCGACGCGCCTGCTCAATGTGATCACAAACCTGCTCTGCTGCATCGATAAGCCGAGGACCGTTGCGCACCAACAAGTCGTTCGGAACGGTGTACACATGACTTCGCTGTACAGCATTCAGCCCAGGCCATGGCGCCCACTGTTTGAGCAATGCACGGTGATCCTCAACCGAGCCACTGCTCAGCAGCACTGCCGGGTTTCGTTTCAGAACACCTTCCACACTGACCTGCGCAGCCAGATTGGTCAAATCCGAAAACACATTCCGCCCGCCGCACAGGCCGATCACCTCCGACACCACGTGCTGACCGCCCAGTGTCATCAGAGGTTGGCGCCAAACCTGGTAAAAAACCGGCACTACGGCACGCCCCTTGAAACGGTTGCTCAATTGCTCAAACCTGGCCAACCATTGATCCACCTTTGGATAGGCTGTGCTTTGCGTACCGAGCAGGAGCGCAATGCGTTGCATGGTAGTGGCCACCTGAGCAACGGTTTTTGGTTCGCTCACGAACACGGGCATCCCGGCCTTGCGTAATTGCATAACCACATCAGCAGAAATGCCGGATTGCCACACCAGAACCAAGTCTGGCTTACGGGCAAGAATGGACTCGGCACCCAAAACCCAAGGGTTAGGGAGTTTCGGCAAAGAATTGACCGCGGCTGGAAAATTGCTGGAACCATCCACGGCAATTACCCGATCAAGTCCACCAACGAAATCCACAATTTCAGTAAGGTGGGGAGCAAGCACCAGGACACGCTGGGCTTGCTTCACACACACGGGTTGGTTGAGGTCGTCCTGAACGCAGGGTTGAGTGGCTTGTGCCATTGACACAAAACCACCCAGCAGCACAGCGAAGAACAAACCACGCAGCATGGATACCCTTTAGAACTTGTGGCTGTACGTTAACAAGGCATCTTGCTTTGCCACACCGAAGTCACGCACGATCTCATAGTCCTTTCCGGTAACGTTGTCCAAACGCAGAGAGAAGTTGTTTCGGGCATCAAGCTCATAACCAATGGTCGCATTGATCAACGTATATCCTCCTAATTGAACCCGCCCACCCGGGAATGCCACGTCGTCGCGGGGGCCACTTGCCAACACTTCCCCTCCGACTGACCAGCCTTCTGGCAAATTGTAGCTTCCATAAACTTTCGCAGTCTGAATGGCTCGGCGCAAGAGACGCTCGTCACGGGCGTTTTTCGCAGACAGAATATCCAGCGAAGCCCCCCAAGCTATTGGCCCAGATTCACCTTCATGCGAAAAGGAAACACCTTCAATTTTCGCCACCCCGGGTTCATTCGTAAATCGAGTATTCCCAGGAGAAATAAGATTACCCACAATCAGATCTTGAACCAGATTCTGAAACACGGAAACCCGGGACTGTCCATACTGGCTGCTGAGGGCAGCATACAGTTCGTAATTCTCACTTTCCTCAGGATCAAGATTTGTATTGACCACTGCCGGATTCAAAACAAACCCCGGAGCAAAGGGATTGGCGAACCCAGAAATTTGACTGAAATTTGGACGCTTGAAACCAGTTCCAACTAAAGCACCAAGCTTGATTTGTTCGTTCAACGCTCTAGAGACTGATAATTGGCCTGTAGTGACATCTCTGTAATTGGAATTGGCATCGAAACGTAAA
>JAIXTE010000103.1 GCA_027484315.1 Burkholderiales bacterium
CCCAGTTCTACTTCCGTACAACCGACGTGACAGGCTCAATCAGCTTGCCCGAAGGCAAGGAAATGGTACTTCCAGGCGACAACGTGTCAATCAATGTTGAGTTGATTGCCCCGATTGCGATGGAAGAAGGTCTGCGTTTCGCGATTCGCGAAGGTGGCCGTACGGTAGGTGCTGGCGTAGTTGCCAAAATCACCAAGTAATCATTCGGGTTTTTTAGGGCAATAGCTCAATTGGCAGAGCGTCGGTCTCCAAAACCGAAGGTTGTGGGTTCGATTCCCTCTTGCCCTGCCAAATTTGGTAGGATTGCCGCCGCTGAGTAACTTCAGCGGCGGCTTACATTTTAAGAATATGGCGCAGAACGACATTCAAACAATCTCCACTGGGCAAGACAAGCTGATGCTTGTGCTGGCGGTCGCTTTTGCGATCGGTGGTGCTATTGCGTACCAAGTGTTGTCCGCAGAAGACTTCTTTATTCGCCTTGGCGTGGTTCTGCTTGGTGTGGGTCTGGCTGTTGCCAGTTTCCTTCTCTCCCAAACCGGTAAGCGGTTCGTTGGGTTTGCCAAAGACTCCGTTAATGAAGCCAAGAGAGTGGTCTGGCCTACCCGCAAAGAGGGTATGCAAATGACCGGCGTGGTTTTCGTATTCGTGCTGATCATGTCCATTTATTTGTTGCTGGTTGACAAAACGCTTGAGTGGGTCTTTTACGACTTGATTTTGGGGTGGGCAATATAATGTCAAAACGCTGGTACGTGGTGCACGTATACTCTGGTCTTGAGAAGAGTGTGCAGAAATCGTTGCAAGAGCGCATTGACCGTTCTGAGTTTTCTGATCTGTTTACCCAGATTCTTGTGCCCTCTGAAGAGGTTGTTGAGATCAAGGGTGGACAAAAGTCCATTTCCGAACGCCGTTTCTTCCCTGGTTATGTGTTGGTGGAAATGGAAATGACTGATGACTCCTGGCATTTGGTCAAGAATACCCCGAAAGTCACGGGTTTCATTGGTGGAACCGGAAACCGCCCCACGCCGATTTCCCAGAAGGAAGTCGACAAGATCATGAAGCAGATGCAGGAAGGTGCTGAAAAGCCACGTCCCAAGGTGCTTTATGAAGTGGGTGAAATGGTTCGTGTCAAGGAAGGTCCTTTTGCTGATTTCAATGGCAATGTGGAAGAAATCAACTATGAGAAAAGCAAGCTCCGCGTATCTGTGACCATTTTTGGTCGTGCCACGCCTGTAGAGCTGGACTTCCATCAGGTCGAAAAGGTCTGACGCAGAAATAAGTTTTCACGCCGCCTGTATTTAGTTGCTGACAGGAGAAGCGGTAATTCGAGCAACAAGAGGAGCAGCGCAAGCTGCGCTTGAACTCACGGAGAAATTTCAATGGCCAAGAAAATCATTGGCTTTATCAAGCTGCAAGTTCCAGCAGGTAAAGCAAACCCATCACCACCCATCGGCCCAGCATTGGGTCAACGCGGTTTGAACATCATGGAATTCTGTAAGGCATTCAATGCCCAAACCCAAGGCTTGGAGCCAGGTTTGCCAATTCCAGTGGTAATCACCGCCTTCGCAGACAAGTCTTTCACGTTCATCATGAAGACGCCTCCTGCGACAGTGTTGATCAAGAAAGCAGCAAAAATCACCAAGGGTTCTCCACGTCCTCACCTGGACAAAGTGGGTAAGATCACTCGTGAACAAGCTGAAGAAATCGCAAAAACAAAGATGCCTGACCTGACCGCTGCTGACATGGATGCTGCTGTTCGCACCATCGCTGGCTCAGCGCGCAGCATGGGTATCGTGGTGGAGGGTCTATAAATGGCTAAGTTGTCAAAACGCACTCAGGCATTGCGCGCAAAAATCGATCGCAATGCGTTTTATCCCATTGAGCAAGCTCTGGGCCTGGTAAAAGAAACAGCAACCGCCAAGTTTGATGAGTCAGTAGATGCTGCCATTCAATTGGGCGTTGATGCACGTAAATCAGACCAAGTAGTTCGTGGTTCAGTGGTTTTGCCCGCCGGTACAGGCAAGACGGTACGTGTGGCCGTGTTCGCGCAAGGTGCAAAGGCTGAAGAAGCCAAAGCCGCCGGTGCCGACATCGTGGGTATGGACGACCTGGCTGCTGAAGTGAAAGCAGGCAACATGAACTTCGACATCGTAATTGCGTCTCCAGACACAATGCGTATCGTTGGTACGCTGGGTCAGATTCTGGGTCCTCGCGGCCTGATGCCAAACCCGAAAGTCGGCACTGTAACTCCTGATGTGGCCACGGCTGTTAAAAACGCCAAGGCTGGTCAGGTTCAGTATCGTACAGACAAGGCTGGTATCGTTCATTGCACAATCGGTCGCGCATCGTTTGATGTGGACAAGTTGAAGTCCAATCTGGCGGCATTGCTAGAGGCATTGAACAAATCGAAGCCAGCATCGTCTAAAGGTGTGTACCTGAGAAAGATTGCCGTATCCAGCACCATGGGTGGTGGTGTACGCGTTGACCAGACTACAGTTTTGGGTCAATAAGAAACTTTGGGCTGAAGCGCCGGGTTCTCCCGGTGCTTCAGGTTGTCAAAGACCGTTGGAGAAAGAAGGTTTGCTTGCAGGCCTGATTTTTTAAAAAACCATCCAACCTAGATGGCGGTCCCGAGTAAAAGTAATGAATTTACGTTCAAAGCTTGATTTCGGTCGCCTGTTTTAAACAGTGCAATAAGCGCTTCTTTTTGGAGAAAGACCGTGGCATTGAATCGCCAAGAAAAAGCAGCAGTCATCGAAGAGATCACCAGTCAGTTGGCCAGTGCTCAATCCGTGGTTGTTGCTGAATATCGTGGTCTGTCTGTAGAAAGTGTGACGCAGCTCCGCAAGGATGCTCGTGCAGCAGGTGTTTATTTGCGTGTTCTGAAAAACACATTGGCAAAGCGAGCCATTGCAGGTACAGCCTTTGAGGCTTTGTCCGGCAATATGGTTGGCCCGCTGATCTACGGTATCAGTGCTGATCCCGTCGCAGCAGCCAAAGTGTTGGTTAATTTCGCGAAGACAAACGACAAACTCATCTTGACCGCTGGTGCTTTGCCAGGCCAGGTTATGGGTGCTGACGGTGTGAAGGCTTTGGCCACCATGCCAAGTCGTGATGAACTTCTGTCGAAATTGCTGGGCACGATGCAAGCACCTATCGCAACATTTGTACGCACGCTTAACGAAGTGCCTACGAAATTTGTTCGCGGTGTGGCTGCCGTTCGTGATCAGAAAGAATCGCAAGCTGCTTAACTTTTTTCAAGATAGCCGAATCAAACTTTTAACTGGAGAATACTCAAATGGCAACTAAAGCCGAAATCCTCGACGCCATCGCTGGCATGACCGTACTCGAACTGTCCGAACTGATCAAAGAAATGGAAGAGAAGTTCGGCGTTTCAGCTGCTGCCGCTGCTGTAGCAGTTGCTGCACCTGCCGCTGCTGGTGCTGCTGCCGCTGAAGAGAAGACAGAATTCGACGTAATTCTGACTGCTGCTGGCGAAAGCAAGGTAAACGTAATTAAAGTAGTACGTGCATTGACCGGTCTTGGCCTGAAAGAAGCCAAGGACCTGGTTGACGGCGCACCCAAAGCTGTTAAAGAAGGCGTTTCCAAAGCTGAAGCTGACGACGTCAAGAAGCAACTTGAAGAAGCTGGTGCGAAAGTCGACGTTAAGTAATGTCGGTTTTTGAAATGCCCGGGGGTTTTTGCCTCCGGGCTTTTTGCGCTTGAAAGAGCGATTACAACCAGAGTGTGTTAAGCCATGTGTAGAACACATGCATATCGCTTAATCCGCTCGACATCAGGACAGAAAATATGTCTTACTCTGCCACCGAGAAAAAACGCATACGCAAAAGCTTTGCGAAACGGCCTCCAGTTTTGGATGTTCCGTATCTTCTCACCACTCAACTTGACTCCTACACTGACTTTCTTCAATTGGGATTGCCCATTGAGAAGCGTGCCGAACAAGGGTTACAGGCGGCGTTCCAGTCTGTATTTCCGATTGTGTCCCACAATGGCTATGCGCGCCTGGAATTCGTTCAGTACGCGCTAGGTGAACCAGCTTTTGACGTCAAGGAATGTCAGCAGCGTGGATTGACATTCTGCTCCCCGCTGCGCGCTCGCGTTCGCTTGGTTCTTCTTGATCGTGAGGCCAGCAAGCCCACAGTCAAGGAAGTCAAGGAGCAGGAAGTGTATATGGGCGAACTGCCCCTGATGACTCAAAACGGTTCTTTCGTGATCAACGGAACCGAGCGTGTGATCGTGTCCCAGTTGCATCGTTCACCCGGCGTGTTTTTTGAACACGATCGCGGCAAGACACACAGCTCGGGCAAATTGTTGTTCTCGGCACGAATCATTCCATACCGTGGTTCATGGCTGGATTTCGAGTTTGATCCGAAAGATGTTCTGTATTTCCGTGTTGACCGTCGTCGCAAGATGCCCGTCACGATCCTGCTCAAAGCCATCGGCATGAAAAACGAGCAGATCCTGGCCAGCTTCTTTGATTTCGACCAGTTCGAAATCAAATCCGAAGGCGCGTCCATGGATCTGGTCACTTCCCGCCTGAAAGGCGAAGTTGCCAAGTTTGACATCGTCGACAAAGCCGGCAAGGTTTTGGTTCAAAAAGACAAGCGGATCAATGCAAAACACATTCGTGATATTGAGGCTGCGGGCCTGAAGAAAATTTCCGTACCGGAAGACTTCCTCATTGGTCGTACGCTGGCCAAGAACATTGTGGACGGAAGCACGGGCGAAGTTGTGGCGTCTGCCAACGATGAAATCACTGAAGAAATCATGGGCAAGATCCGTGATGCCGGTGTAAAAACCATCGAAACAATTTTCACCAACGAACTCGACCACGGTGCCTACATTTCTCAAACTTTGAGAACTGACGAAACAGCAGATCAAACTGCTGCACGTGTGGCCATCTATCGCATGATGCGTCCAGGCGAGCCGCCCACAGAAGAAGCTGTTGAAATGTTGTTCAACCGCTTGTTCTACAGCGAAGACTCCTACGACCTGTCCCGCGTGGGTCGCATGAAATTCAACCGCCGTGTGGGCCGTCCGGAAGTGGAAGGCGCCATGGTTCTGCAGGACGACGACATCCTGGCCGTGATCAAGATCCTGGTGGATCTGCGCAACGGCAATGGTGAAATCGATGACATCGATCACTTGGGTAACCGACGTGTTCGCTGTGTGGGTGAATTGGCCGAAAATCAGTTCCGCGCAGGTCTGGTTCGCGTTGAGCGTGCCGTGAAAGAGCGTCTGGGTCAGGCTGAAGCCGAGAACCTGATGCCGCACGACCTGATCAACTCCAAGCCAATTTCTGCAGCAATCAAGGAGTTCTTCGGTTCTTCCCAGTTGTCGCAGTTCATGGACCAAACCAACCCCCTGTCTGAAATCACGCACAAGCGTCGTGTTTCAGCCCTGGGCCCTGGCGGCTTGACGCGTGAGCGTGCAGGCTTTGAGGTGCGTGACGTACACACCACCCACTATGGCCGTGTGTGCCCGATCGAAACACCGGAAGGTCCGAACATTGGTCTGATCAACTCCATGGCGATGTTTGCTCGTTTGAACGAGTACGGCTTCCTGGAAACACCTTACCGCAAGGTTGAAGGTGGTGTTGTGTCCGATGAAATCGTTTATCTGTCAGCCATTGAAGAAGGTCGTTATGTGATCGCCCAGGCGAACGCTGAAATCGACGACAAGAAACGCCTGGTTGGTGATCTGGTTTCCTGCCGCGTTGCAGGGGAATTCGAGTTGATGGATCCGTCCGGCGTTGAGCTGATGGACGTTGCACCAGGCCAGATTGTGTCCGTGGCTGCATCATTGATTCCGTTCCTCGAGCACGACGATGCGAACCGCGCCTTGATGGGTGCAAACATGCAGCGTCAAGCTGTGCCATGTCTGCGTCCTGAAAAGCCGTTCGCAGGTACCGGTATCGAGCGTACCGTAGCCGTTGACTCGGGTACTGTAATTGTGGCTGACCATGGTGGTGTTGTTGATTACGTCGATGCAAACCGCATCGTGATCCGCGTGAACGACAATGAAGTGGAATCCGGTTCAGTGGGTGTGGACATCTACAACCTGACCAAGTACACGCGTTCCAACCAGAACACGAACATCAACCAGCGTCCAATCGTCAACAAAGGCGACATCATCGCCAAGGGCGACGTGATTGCGGATGGCGCATCCACTGACTTGGGCGAACTGGCCTTGGGTCAGAACATGCTGGTCGCGTTTATGCCATGGAACGGTTACAACTTCGAAGATTCAATCTTGATCTCCGAGCGCGTGGTTGCTGAAGACCGCTACACCTCAATTCACATTGAAGAACTGTCTGTTGTAGCCCGTGACACCAAGCTGGGCTCCGAAGAAATCACACGCGACATTTCCAACCTGTCCGAAGCGCAACTGTCACGCCTGGACGAATCCGGCATCGTGTACATCGGTGCTGAAGTACAGGCTGGCGACGTCATGGTTGGCAAGGTCACGCCAAAAGGCGAAACCCAGCTGACTCCGGAAGAAAAACTGCTGCGTGCAATTTTCGGTGAAAAAGCCTCTGACGTGAAAGACACCTCACTGCGCGTGCCTTCCGGCATGACTGGTACGGTGATCGACGTTCAGGTGTTCACACGGGAAGGCATAGTACGCGACAAGCGCGCTCAGTCGATTATCGACGACGAACTAAAGCGCTATCGCCTCGACTTGAACGACCAGATGCGTATTGTGGAAGCTGATGCTTTTAACCGTATTGAGCGTTTCCTCGTGGGCAAGGTGGCCAACGGTGGTCCAGCCAAGCTGGCCAAGGGCACCAAGATTAGCGCTGAATACCTGAAAGAAGTGGATCATCACCACTGGTTCGATATTCGCCTTGCAGAGGAAGAAGCTGCAGGACAACTCGAAACACTGAAGAAGTCCATTGAAGACAAGCGTCACCAATTCGATTTGGCGTTTGAAGAAAAGCGCAAGAAGTTGACTCAAGGCGATGAATTGCCACCGGGCGTTTTGAAAATGGTCAAGGTTTACCTGGCAGTCAAGCGTCGCTTGCAGCCAGGTGACAAGATGGCCGGTCGTCACGGTAACAAGGGTGTGGTCTCCAAGATCGTGCCTGTGGAAGACCTGCCACACATGGCCGACGGTCGTCCTGTGGACATCGTGTTGAACCCGCTGGGTGTACCTTCACGTATGAACGTGGGTCAGATTCTTGAAACCCACCTCGGTTGGGCGGCCAAGGGCATTGGCGATCGCATCAATGAAATGTTGCGTGAGCAAAATGCTGTAGCCCGCCTGCGCGAATACCTGCACAAGGTCTACAACGGCACAGGCACCACTGTTGATCTGGATTCCCTGACGGATCTGGAAATCATCAACATGGGCAAGAACCTGACCAAGGGTATGCCATTCGCCACGCCGGTATTCGACGGCGCGAACGAAGAAGACATTCTGGAAATGCTCCGTCTGGCTTACCCCGACGAAGATCCACGCATGCAGGCTTTGGGCTTTAACGAGTCCAAGACCCAGGTCACGCTGTATGACGGTCGTACTGGTGATGCGTTTGACCGCAAGGTCACCGTCGGTTACAAGCACGTGCTGAAACTGCACCACTTGGTCGATGACAAGATGCACGCCCGTTCAACTGGACCATACTCTCTGGTGACGCAGCAGCCATTGGGCGGTAAAGCCCAGTTTGGTGGTCAGCGTTTCGGTGAGATGGAAGTGTGGGCGCTGGAAGCCTATGGCGCATCGTACGTTCTGCAGGAAATGCTGACTGTGAAGTCAGACGACGTAAATGGTCGTACGAAGGTGTATGAGAATTTGGTCAAAGGTGATCACACGATTGATGCCGGTATGCCGGAGTCTTTCAACGTACTCGTGAAAGAAATCCGCTCACTCGGTATTGATATTGATCTGGACCGTAATTGATCGGTCGCGACGGAGGTATTTAAATGAAAGCTTTATTAGATCTGTTTAAACAGGTCCAGCAAGACGAGCAGTTCGACGCAATCAAGATTGCGATCGCATCGCCCGATAAAATCCGTTCGTGGTCTTTCGGTGAAGTCAAAAAGCCAGAAACCATCAACTACCGCACGTTCAAACCAGAGCGCGATGGCCTGTTTTGCGCCAAGATTTTTGGCCCAATCAAGGATTACGAATGCTTGTGCGGCAAGTACAAACGCCTGAAGCATCGCGGCGTAATCTGCGAAAAGTGCGGCGTTGAAGTGACGCTAGCTAAGGTCCGCCGTGAGCGCATGGGTCACATTGACCTGGCATCGCCTGTTGCCCACATCTGGTTCCTGAAATCCTTGCCATCCCGCTTGGGTATGGTTTTGGACATGACCCTGCGGGACATTGAACGTGTTCTGTACTTCGAAGGTTTCGTCGTTGTCGAGCCAGGAATGACTCCGCTCAAGCGTGCGCAGTTGCTGACCGAAGAAGACTACTTGGCCAAGCAGGAAGAGTATGGTGACGACTTCGTCGCGTTCATGGGTGCTGAAGGCATTCGCGAACTGTTGAAGTCGATCGACATCGATCGCGAAGTGATTACCTTGCGCGACGATCTGGCGACCACCAATTCAGAAGCCAAGATCAAGAAGATCGCCAAGCGTCTGAAGGTACTTGAAGGTTTCCAGAAGTCAGGCATCAAGCCTGAGTGGATGATCCTGGAA
>JAIXTE010000033.1 GCA_027484315.1 Burkholderiales bacterium
CTCCTCGTTCAGTCCATGATCTCTGCAAAATTTGCGCGCATCCACTTCACCCAGTGCGCTGTGGTCACCACCTCGCCCTTTGGCTACATCATGAAACAATGCAGCAATATACAAGAGCCAGTGGTCGTCAAAATTGGCCATTAGCTGGCTGCAATACGGATATTCGTGAGCATGTTCAGCCATGGTGAAACGCCGAAGGTTTCGCACCACGGTCATGATGTGCTGGTCCACGGTATACACGTGAAACAGGTCATGCTGCATCTGGCCGACAATCTTGCGGAATACCGGCAAATATCGACCAAGTACACTCATCTCGTTCATTCGACGCAACTCATGAACAATGCCCCGGGGCTGTTTGAAAAACTCGATAAACAGCGCCTTGTTAACCGGATCTTTCCGGAACTGACTATTGATCTTCACCCTGTCGTGCCAAAGCTGGCGCAGGGTACGTGCGCTCATTCCCTTTAACCGTGGGTTCTGCTGCATCACGAGAAAAGCGCGCAGCATGGCCGAGGGATTGCGGGTGAACACCCCGTTGTCGCGGATGTCCAGCAAGGAGTCGGTCTCTTGAAACTCATCATCAATTGGAACTGGCGAGGAGCTTGAGCCAAAAATGGAAAGCTCGATGTTCTGAAGCAGAATGGTGTTCAATTGCATCACGGCTTTAGCAGACAGGTAATATTTCTGCATCAACTGTTCACTGGATCGTCGACCAGCCGTGGCCTGATAACCAAGTGATTCTGCCAATTGGGTTTGCACATCGTAAACCAACCGGTCTTCCCTTCGCCCGGTAGTCACATGAAGTTGATATCGTATCTTCTTGAGTGTGCGTTCATTGTTACGCAACTTTGCCGCTTCAAACGGTGTGATCAAACCCTGCTTGGCCATTTCGGCCCAGCTGTTGCCCAAGTTGGCCGCCCGACTGACCCAGGAAATCACATGGAGGTCACGCAACCCACCAGGACTTTCCTTGCAATTGGGTTCCAGGCTATAGGGTGTTTCATGGTACTTTGCATGCCGCTGACGCAGTTCAAGTGTTTTCTTGCGAAAAAATGTTTTTACATCCAGTGAATTCTTAAGATTTTCATTTAATTCACTGAAAATAATAGAATTACCATGCAGAAGTCTGGATTCGACGAGCGCGGTTTGTACCGTGATGTCCTTGGCTGCTTCCTCGACACATTGGGCTGGTGTTCTCACACTGTGTCCGATTTCCAGGCCGATATCCCAACCAGAGCCACAGAATATTTCAAGCTTTTCCGTGTTGTCCGTGTCAGGTTCAGCGTCAATTAAAATCAGGACATCTACATCTGAAAAAGGAAACAGTTCACCACGGCCATAGCCCCCAACGGCGATCAGCGCGTATGTTGCTGGCATATCCAGCGCGTTCCAGATCGAAAGCAGAGCTTTATCAACGGCTTTACAGCGTTTTTTTAAAGCTGTTTCTATCGCATAAGCCGGTGTGTCTTCACCAAATGGTGTAAGCCATTGATGAGCTTGGGCTTTCAGCTCAGACTTCACCGCCATTCTGATCTGATTCAGGTCGTTGGGTGATGACACACTTTCCATAAGGCCAGAATCCAGGGTCAAGTCAGGCAGCCTGATTTTTCAAGCGAGGATTTTCGGGCGTGCCATTGGACACGGTCAGTACTTCATAGCCATTTGCCGTGACCAGCACGGTATGTTCCCACTGTGCGGAGAGGCTGTGGTCTTTGGTCACAATGGTCCACCCATCCGGCATTTCCTTGATTTCACGTTTTCCGGCATTCAGCATGGGTTCGATGGTGAAGATCATGCCTTCCATCAACTTTAAACCGGTGCCAGGTCGTCCGTAGTGAAGCACTTGGGGTTCTTCGTGAAACTTGGTGCCGATGCCGTGTCCGCAAAACTCACGGACCACTGAATAGCCAAAGCCTTCTGCAAATTTCTGGATTGCCGCGCCCACATCGCCAAGCGTGGCACCTGGGCGGACCTGCTCAATTCCGAGCCACATGGCTTCAAAGGTGATTTCGCACAGGCGGCGGGCGGCTAGTGATCCTTCGCCAACGATGAACATGCGGCTGGTGTCACCGTGATAACCGTCCTTGATCACAGTGATATCAATATTGATGATATCGCCATTCTTCAATTTCTTGGGGCCCGGTACGCCGTGACAAATCTGGTGATTAACCGACGTGCATATGGACTTGGGGTAGGGGCTGTAGCCCGGAGGCGCGTAGTTCAAGGGAGCAGGAATGGTATCCTGCACATTCACCATGTAATCGTGGCAAAGCTTGTCCAGTTCTTCCGTAGTTACTCCAGCCACCACGTGCGGACCGATAAAATCCAGCACTTCAGAGGCCAGTCGACCAGCTACACGCATTTTTTCAATGTCGTGTTCATCTTTAATCACAATATTCATGGTTTTGTTAAGTTCCTGCTTGAGCTGAAGTATTTTAACCGAGTATAATCATCGGCTGCTCTGGGATCGAGTTTAACTTGCGAAGTTAATCCGCACTCAAGAGTAAATCTTAAGGTTTGTGCGACAGGGTGCTTGAATTGTTCCTTTTAAGGTGACCTTCCAGCCCAGCACAAACTTTTCTAACCCTGTCTATACTGGAGAAATTCATGGCAGCATCAATGCGCGAAATGCTGGAAGCTGGTTGCCACTTTGGCCACCAAACACGCTTCTGGAACCCAAAAATGGCCCCTTACATCTACGGCCATCGCAACAAGATTCACATTATCAATCTGGAAAAAACTGTCGTGATGCTTGACGACGCGCTGAAATTTGTCAAGCGCTTGTCTGCAAACCGCGGCAACATCCTGTTTGTTTGTACAAAGCGTCAAGCCAAGGAAATCATCGCCGAAGAAGCAGCACGTTGCGGCATGCCTTTCGTGGATCAGCGCTGGTTGGGCGGCATGCTGACCAACTTCAAAACCGTAAAAACATCGATCAAGCGTCTTAAAGACATGGAAGCCATTATCGCCGACGGCGGTACAGAGCGCATGTCCAAGAAAGAGGCCCTGATGTTCGCTCGCGAACTTGAAAAGCTGAACCAGTCAATTGGTGGCATCAAAGACATGCCAACCCTGCCTGACGCGATCTTCGTTTGCGACGTGGGCTACCACAAAATTGCAATCACCGAAGCTGAAAAGCTGGGCATTCCGGTTGTAGGTATTGTGGATACCAACCACTCACCTGCTGGCGTAAGTTATATCGTTCCCGGTAACGACGACTCCGCACGCGCTATTCGTTTGTATGCTCGTTCAGTGGCTGATGCTGTTCTGGCTGGTCGTGACCAGGCTGTTAACGACGTTGTTGATGCCATCAAGGGCGGCGACGATTTCGTTGAAGTATCTGAAGAGGGCGTAGAGGGCTAATCAGGCTTTCTGCTTCCCACGGGGCGACAAGTCGCCCCTTTTTTTTATGCAATTCAGAATTCGTAAGTAAGGAGAAGATCAATGGCTGAAATTACAGCAGCAATGGTTAAAGTTCTGCGCGAGAAGACCGACGCGCCCATGATGGAATGCAAGAAAGCGTTGACCGAAGCCGCGGGCGACATGGACAAAGCTGAAGAACTCCTGCGCGTCAAGCTGGGTAGCAAGGCAGGAAAAGCCGCAGCGCGCGTAACCGCAGAAGGTTTGGTTGGAATTTATATCAATGATTCCAATAAGCTGGGAACGATTGTTGAAGTAAACTGTGAAACTGACTTTGTTGCCAAGAACGATGACTTTTTGGCGTTTGTAGCCAACGTGGCCAAGCTGATTGCCGACAACAATCCCGCTGATGTGGAAGCACTGTCTGCCTTGCCTTTGGGCGAGGGCACAGTTGAATCGGTTCGCGCAGCCTTGATCGGCAAGATTGGCGAAAACATGTCTGTGCGTCGCTTCAAGCGCGTGGACGCCAAGGGAAGCCTGAGCTCGTATATTCACGGTGGTCGTATTGGCGTACTGGTGGATTACACTGGTTCAGACGAAAACGTCGGTAAAGACGTGGCCCTGCACATTGCTGCAACCAAGCCCAAAGCCCTGCATGAAAGTGGTGTTCCCCAAGAAGACATCGACCGTGAGCGTTCAGTGGCAAAAGCCAAAGCCATTGAGTCTGGAAAGCCTGCCGACATCGCCGAAAAAATGGTCGATGGTTCCATCAAGAAATATTTGAAGGAAGTGGCGTTGTTGTCCCAGCCTTTCGTGAAGGATGACAAGCTGACTGTTGAAGCCATGCTGAAATCCAAAAACAGCGAAATCAATGGTTTCGACTTGTTCATTGTGGGTGAAGGCATTGAGAAAAAAGTCAATGACTTCGCTGCTGAGGTTGCTGCCCAAGCTGCTGCCGCTGCTGCAGGTCGTTAATTTTTTAGTGCAGACAGGAGGGGTTTCTCTATTCGAGACACCCCTTTTTATTTGTGTGTCTACGAAGTTTCGGGCTTTACGTTATAGAATCCTGACAACGATCAACCTAGAGGCATGAATGGCAGCATACAAGCGCGTGTTACTTAAATTGTCGGGTGAAGCCCTGATGGGCGACGATTCCTACGGCATCAATCGCCAGACCATCGAACGGATGGTGGCAGAAGTTTCTGAAGTGTCAGCCTCCGGTGTCGAGCTGGCTGTTGTAATTGGTGGCGGAAACATTTTCCGTGGAATTGCCCCCGGGGCTGCTGGCATGGACCGGGCAACTGCGGACTACATGGGCATGATGGCCACTGTCATGAACGCTCTAGCCCTGCAGGATGCCTTTCGGCGTGCAGGTGTAGAAGCCAGGGTGCAATCGGCCTTGAATATCGAACAAGTGGTTGAACCTTATATCCGCCCCAAGGCAATTCGTTACCTCGAAGAAGGCAAAATCGTCATTTTTGCAGCAGGTACAGGCAATCCTTTTTTTACAACAGACACTGCGGCTGCATTGCGTGGGTCGGAAATCGGCGCTGAAGTTGTTTTGAAAGCCACCAAGGTGGATGGCATCTACACGGCTGACCCCAACAAGGATCCAACCGCAACCCGGTACGAAAAAATCTCGTTCAACGAGGCAATTTCCAAAAACCTTGAAGTAATGGACGCTACTGCGTTCGCGCTGTGCCGTGATCAGAAGCTTCCCATACGGGTGTTTTCCATCAATAAGCCTGGCGCGCTGAACCGCGCAGTGGCGGGTGAAAACGAGGGCACTTTGGTGCACATGTAATTAATCGTTCAATGCAGTGAGAATTCAACTATGAGCGTTGCAAACATTCGAAAAACGACCGAAGAAAAAATGGTGAAGTCCATTGAATCTTTGAAGACCGATTTGCAAAAAGTGCGCACAGGGCGTGCCCACACCGGTATTCTCGACCACGTCCAGGTGGATTACTATGGTTCCATGGTGCCAATTTCTCAGGTAGCCAACCTGAGCTTGGCCGACGCCAGAACCATTGTGGTTCAGCCGTGGGAAAAGAATATGGCAAATGCCGTGGAAAAGGCAATTCGGGAATCTGATCTGGGCCTGAATCCCGCATCCATGGGCGAGACAATCCGTGTTCCCATGCCTGCGTTGACGGAAGAACGTCGCCGCGAATTGACCAAATTCATCAAGGGGGAGGGTGAGCAAACCAAAGTTGCCATTCGCAACCTGCGCCGAGATGCCAATGAGGCATTCAAGCGCTTGGTCAATGACAAGGAAATTTCCGAGGACGATGATCGCCGTGCCCAGGCCGAGATTCAAAAACTGACCGATAAATTTGTGGCTGAAGTGGATCAGGTGCTTCAGGCCAAAGAAGCTGAAATCATGACGGTGTAAGCACACTCAATGACAAACCACACCAGCTCAACGCTGGATGTTCCCCAAACATCCAGTATCCCAAAGCACGTCGCGATTGTGATGGATGGCAATGGACGTTGGGCGAAAAACCGTTTGATGCCACGAGTGGCAGGCCACAAGCGGGGTGTGGATGCTGTCAGGCGAACTGTGCAGGCATGCTGCGAGCTCGGAGTCGAACACCTGACCCTGTTTGCTTTTTCGTCCGAAAACTGGCGCAGACCTGCTGAAGAAGTGTCCTTATTGATGCGCCTTTTCATCCGGGTTTTGAGAATCGATGTTGAATCCATGCATCGGGAAAACATCAGGCTTGAGGTTGTGGGCGACATCAGCATGTTCGAGCCCGAATTGCGAGCTGCAATTGAATCGGCACAGGACCTCACCAAAAACAACACGCGCTTGCATTTGAATATTGCGGCCAATTACGGTGGTCGGTGGGATATTTTGCAGGCAACCCGGAAGATGATCAGCAACAACCCGCATTTGGCTGCCAACCCACACTTGATTGCTGAACAGGATCTCGCAACTCACCTGTGCCTGCAGAGCAGTCCCGAGCCCGATTTGTTCATTCGGACAGGCGGCGAACAACGGGTGTCAAATTTTTTGCTGTGGCAAATGGCGTATACCGAGTTTTATTTTACTGATAAATTTTGGCCCGATTTTGGCAAACCCATGCTGCTAGAGGCCATTGATTCTTATAACAACAGAGAACGTCGCTTCGGCCGCACTTCAGAACAGATCCAACCCACATTGGTTCAAGTTAGACAGTCCGCTCAGTGAATCGATTCTCAATCGAGACATAAATCATGCTTGGAACACGCATCATCACGGCTGTGGTATTGCTAATCGTCTTGCTCACCGTTCTCTCTGTGGGCGGATCGTTGGGCTGGAACATTTTTGTTCTGCTCTTTCTGCTGGGTGCATTTTGGGAATGGGCAAAATTGGGCAAACTGGGCGCAGCACAGTCGATTGTGTATGCAGCCTGCGGCGGTCTTGCTTGTGCCTTGATGGCTTGGCAGCTTGACCTGCAGTTGTATGCGTATCCTGTTCTGGCTTTGTCCTGCGTATTTTGGGTCGCTTTTGCACCCTGGTGTCTCAGAAACACTTCACTGGGTGTTTTTTCCAATTCAGTGCCTTATCTGTCCGTTGGTTTTGTGCTGATTGCAGCGGCAGGCCTTGCTTTGATTCTTGCCAAGGCCAATGGCATTGTCTTCTTGCTCAGTACGGTTGCAATCTGCTTTGCTGCAGACATATTTGCCTACATTTTTGGCAAAACGTTGGGCAAACGCAAGCTGGCGCCTTCCATTTCACCCGGAAAAAGCTGGGAAGGTGCAATTGGCGGCGCATTGAGCGTTCTGGGGCTGAGCTGGCTCGTTGTTTTCATGTCCAACGACTACCCTGTGCTTCAATCCACTTGGCAGGTTGTGGCACTGGATCGCTGGCACCCGGTGGTGTTTTCTTTTTGGCTCCTGGTCTTGAGTGCTTACAGCGTAGTGGGTGATCTATTCGAGTCGATGCTGAAAAGACAGGCTGGTATCAAAGACAGTAGCCAGTTGCTGCCGGGTCATGGCGGCGTTCTGGACAGAATCGACGCACAACTTCCTGTTTTGCCGCTGGCCCTGCTGTTAGTGTCCTCCGTTGCCGCTTGAGTCGAACCATGAAACTGCAATCTCTGCTTGTATTGGGTGCTACCGGAACAATCGGTGTGAATACACTGGATGTTGTCGCCCGGCATCCTGACCGCTTCTCGGTATACGGACTGGCGGCAGGTGCAAACATTGATCTGCTATTCACGCAAGCCTGTGTTCATCAACCTGTGATTCTGGCAATTTGTGATGATGCCGCTTTTCAGAAATGGCACGATGAGGGCTATGACACAAGGTTGCATCAAAAGATTGGCTATCACCCCGATATGGTGGGTGCTCAAGAGCTAGCGCAGCTGTGTGCACGTCCTGAAGTGGATACGGTAGTGGCTGCGATCGTGGGTGCGGCTGGCCTGAAGCCAACGCTGTCTGCTTTGCAGGCAGGCAAAAGGGTGTTACTCGCGAATAAGGAGTCGCTGGTATTGGCTGGACAGTTCATGATTGACGCCTGTAAAAGTTCAGGTGCTACCATCCTGCCTGTCGATTCCGAGCACAACGCCATTTATCAATGCTTGCCGCAGAATTTCGATGTGACGCTGGCTGGTACCTTTGGCATTGAAAGGCTGATTCTGACTGCATCAGGAGGCCCGTTCCGGCGGTCAAGCCTTCAAGAGTTGGAGAAAGTCACTCCCGCCCAAGCGGTTGCCCACCCCAATTGGGTCATGGGACGGAAAATTTCCGTAGACAGCGCAACGATGGCCAACAAAGGTCTGGAGTTGATCGAAGCCCTCTGGATGTTTGGTTTACCGGCCCGTCAACTTTCCGTGTTGATTCACCCGCAGTCCATTGTTCATTCACTGGTGGAGTATCTGGATGGAAGCATGTTGGCTCAACTGGGGTGCCCCGACATGCGCACTCCAATTGCCCATGTGCTGGGTTTGCCAGACCGGATTGGTTCGGGTTCCCCGCGATTGAATCTGGCTCAACTGGCGAGGCTGGACTTTGAAGAGCCTGACCTGGATCGTTTTCCGATGTTGGGTCTGGCGTTCAATGTACTTGAAAAACCCCACACCTTGGCGCCTGTATTCAATGCAGCCAATGAAGTCGCTGTAGACTTGTTTTTGCGTGAAAAAATTGCATTCAGGGACATTGTCCGGATGACCGAATCCTGCTTGTCAAAATTTGAAGGGCAGTCCATCTCGACTCTGGATGATGCGTTTGTTCTTGATTCAGAAGTTCGTGCGCACGCCTTTCAGTTGCTCGAGAAGTTTTAAAGTAGGTTGTTGATGCTCAATTCAATTGTTTCATTTTTGATCGCTTTGGGTATTCTGGTGTTTATCCACGAATATGGACACTACGCCGTGGCCCGGTTCTATGGCGTCAGGGTAATTCGTTTTTCGGTTGGTTTCGGCAAGCCGATTTTTCGTTGGGTTAACAAGAAAACGAAAGTGGAATGGACCATTTCCTGGATTCCGTTGGGCGGCTATGTCCGCATGCTCGATGAGCGCGACCCGGACAGTTTGAAAGGCAATGACATTGACTTGTCCGAGTCATTCAACCGGAAACCTGTAAGGCAACGCATTGCCGTGGTCCTTGCCGGGCCATTTGCCAACCTGATACTTGCAGCGCTGATCTACGGTTTTCTGGCCTACATGCAGCCCATTGGCCTGGCCACCCGGGTAGCCCAACCGCCAGTGAATAGCCAGGCAGCGGCAATCGGCCTGCTGCAGGGCGATACCATTGTTCAAGTCAATGGTGAAGCCACTAAAAACTGGAATGAAGTGTCGTGGGCCTTGGTCAAGGCGCGACTTTTTCAGGATGATGTGTCGGTTCAAGTGAATCGTGACAACTCCCTCGTTAATCTTGCACCTGTTTCCGGTGAGCAGTTTGATGCTGAAATTGGCCCAAACCTGATTCGTGAACTCGGATTCCATCCCATTGAAAAAAGCGTGCTGGTGCGTGCTGTCAATGAAGGAAGTCCTGCTGCATCTGCAGGTTTTCAGCAGGGTGACAGGCTGGTTCGTGTGAATGCCGTTCCCGTTGAAACATCCAGTCAGTTTACCGAATTGGTCAAGCGCTTCCCCGACCAACAAATTTCAATAGAAATTCTCAGGAATCAGGACGCACTTGTCTTGTCTGCTGTGCCGCAAGCAATCAAGGGTGAAAACGGTGAATCAGTTGGCAGATTGGGCCTGTCTATTGGCGGAGAATCATTCACAGTCAATTACCCCCTATCAGTCTTTGAGTCTCTTGCTGAGGGCGCCGGGCGAATGGTCGAAGTCAGCGTATTTTCGCTAGCCGCGTTGGGTAAGATGATCACGGGTGACTTGTCCTGGAACCACCTGAGTGGCCCGGTGTCTATTGCCTCGGCGGCGGGTGAATCATCCAGCTTGGGAATTCTCCCATTTTTCGGATTTCTGGCCATGGTTTCTGTTAGCCTAGGCATTTTGAATCTTTTGCCGATCCCCCTCTTGGACGGTGGGCACTTGATGTATTATTTGGCCGAAATCGTCAGAGGCAAGCCAGTAGATGAAATTTGGCAGATCAGAGGTCAAAAACTGGGTATTTTGCTCATTGGCGTATTGACCAGTGTTGCTTTTTTTAATGATATTCAAAGGCTGCTGTAGTCGGTGCCTTCATATATTGGTTCCAGCCAATCGTGGCTGGTAGGAACGATCTGAATGACAATAAGAAGTACTCTGTTTCCCGCGCGACTGGTCTACCCAGTTGTGGCCGCTTGCGCATTGTCCGTAAGCGTGGTCCATGCTCAAGCCAACCAGTTTGTGGTGAAGGACATTGAGGTTGAAGGATTACGTCGAACAGAAGCAGGAACTGTGTTCAGTTACTTGCCCATTCGCGTTGGCGACACTTTCACGGATGAAAAGGCACTTCAAGCCATTCGGTCTCTGTTTGCCACCGGATTTTTTGAAGACGTAAAAATTTCTGCCAAGGGCGACGTGCTGGTAGTTACCGTGGTTGAACGTCCAGCCATTGCTTCCGTGGAGATCAATGGCACCAAGGAATTCGATAAAAACACCCTGAAAGAAGCACTGAAGGGAGTGGGTATCGGTGAATCACTGATATTCGACCGTTCCTTGCTGGACAAGGCCGAGCAGGAATTGAAGCGTCAGTACCTGTCGCGCAGTAAATATGGGGCGCAAGTTCAAACTCGCGTTGACCAATTGGCACGTAACCGTGTGGGTATTACCTTCAATGTGGATGAAGGCGAATCCGCCTCCATCAAGCAGCTGAAAATTATCGGAAGCAAAGAATTCACGGAAAAGCAGCTGCTTGAAGAGTTTGAGCTGAGTACCGGTGGCTGGATGTCCTGGTACAGCAAGAACGACCAGTACTCCCGCCAGAAACTCAGCGGTGATGTGGAAAAATTGCGCTCGTTTTATCTGAATCGCGGTTATGCAGATTTCAATATTGAAAACACCCAGGTTCAGATCGCACCGAACAAGCAGGATATTTTCATCACGATCAGCATCAAGGAAGGTCAAAAGTTCACTTTTGGTGATGTAGAGCTCAGTGGTCAGCTTCTTGGGCGTGATGCCGAACTTCGTGCATTGTTGCAGGCGAAGAAAGGTGAAACCTTTAACGGTGAGTCATTGACAGACACCACCAAAGCCATCCAGGACCGCTTGGGCAACTATGGGTACGCGTTTGCCAATGCCAACGTAATCCCTGAGCTTGACCGTGAAAAACGGGTCGTGAACATCAATATTGCTGTTGATCCGGGTAAGCGCGTGTATGTTCGCCGAATGAATGTGGGCGGCAATACCCGAACCAAGGACGAAGTGGTTCGTCGGGAATTCCGCCAATTTGAATCCTCTTGGTACGATTCACGCAAAATTCAGCTGTCGAAAGAACGGGTTGACCGACTTGGTTATTTCTCCAACGTTGACATTGAAACCCAGCCTGTTCCAGGCACGTCAGATCAAATTGACGTGAACATGCAGGTTGAGGAAAAGCCCACAGGCAACCTGTTGCTTGGCGCAGGTATTTCCAGTACGGACAGCTTGGTACTGTCCGCAGCCATTCAGCAGCAAAACCTGTTTGGCACAGGCAAGACTGTTGGCCTTGAGCTTAATACCAGCAAGGTTAACCGAACCATTTCTTTCTCCCAAACCGACCCTTACTTCACAATTGACGGTGTATCCCGCAGCTTTGAAGTGTATAACCGTCGGACAGACCCCAGTTCACTGAATCTGGGTGACTACATTATTGAAACCACGGGCGCGGGAATGCGCTTCGGTTATCCGATCAGCGAATTCGAGCGCATTTCATTTGGTGCTGGCTATGAGGGTACTGATCTGGAAGTAGGGCAGTTCAGTCCAGCCCGCTTTCAGCGTTATGTGAACGACTTCGGGAACTCAAGTTATGCTGTGCTGTTGAATGCGGGCTATTCTTTTGACTCACGTGATTCAGCGATTGCGCCGACACGCGGCCGTGTAACGCGTTTGACCGCGGAATATGCAACTCCGTTGGGTGATCAGGAATTCATTCGGACGACCTATCAGGAACAGTTTTATTTCCCGATTGGCAAGCTTTACACACTAGCCTTGAACGGCGAAGTAACTGGTGGTTTTGGACTGGGTAATTCACCATACCCGATTTTCCGTAATGTCTACGCAGGCGGTATCGGGACAGTGCGGGGCTATCGTTCCTCAACTCTGGGTGATCGTGATGCGGACAACGTACCTATCGGCGGTTCGAAGCGCTTGATTGGAAATGCCGAATTCTTCTTCCCCATCCCGGGCATGACCAAGGACCGCACTTTCCGGGCATTTACTTTCCTGGATGCGGGTAACGTGTTCCAAAGTAATGAAAAAATCAGTATTGGCGAATTGCGGTATTCAACCGGTTTGGGTATTTCCTGGTTGTCGCCGGTGGGGCCTTTGAAGTTCAGCTTGGGTGTTCCGCTGAACAGGGAGCCTCAGGATGAAACCCAGCGTGTTCAATTCACCATTGGCACCGGTTTCTAAAAATCAAGTATCAATTCAAAGTGGAGAAATGTTTTGAATAGTGTGAAAAAAGTGTTGGTTGGCGGTGCCCTGTCGTTGGCGATTATTCTTCCAACCATGGCTCAGGCTGCCACAAAAATCGGGTTTGTGAATACCGAGCGGATCTTGCGTGATTCCAAGTTTGCTGTTGAATCCCAGAAAAAGCTGGAACGCGACTTCGCCAAGCGTCAGAAAGAACTTGAAGACTTGGCCAGCAAGGTCAAGGCAGAAGCCACCAAGCTGGACAAAGATGCAATTACCCTGCCCGAAGCAGAGAAGGTTCGCCGTCAGCGTGACCTCGCCGAAACCGATCGCGAATTTCAGCGCAAACGCCGCGAGTTCGAAGAGGACCTGGCCCAGCGCAAAAATCAGGTTGTGGGTGAGTTGGTTGAGCGTGCGAACCGCGTGATTCGTCAAATCGCCGAGAAGGAAAACTATGACATTATTTTCCAGGAAGCGGTTTACGCCAACAAACGCATTGACATCACTGACCAGGTGCTTGGCAGCTTGGACAACGCCAAATAAAGCGCATCAATGAATTTCATTGAAACGAAGCTTGGCGACCTTGTCGCCTTATTTGGTGGCCGCCTGGCTTCGTTTTCTGGCGACAATTCGGTATCTTCCGACTTATTGCTCTCCGGAATCCAATCCCTGGAGAAAGCCGGACCGTATAATCTCGGCTTTCTTGCCAACCCCAAGTTTCGTGATCAATTGCTTACCTCGTCGGCAGGCGTTGTGCTGGTTCGCGAGTCGCAGTTCAGTGAACTTCAGTCATACCTGAAAGCGAAGCAGCTTGAATCAATTAAAACACTGGCTTGGCTGGTGAATGATCCCTACCTGTACTACGCAAAAATTCAGCAATGGTGGGTGTCCCGCAGTGAATACAAACCAGCGCCCGGGGTTCATCCACGCGCAGTGGTTGACCCCACGGCTTTGGTGGCACCCACAGCCAGCATCGCAGCCAACTGTGTGATCGGTGCCCATGCCAAAGTAGGAGAGGGCAGTCGGATTGAAGCAGGGGTTGTGTTGGGCAATCATGTCAAAGTGGGCGAGTATTGCCGCATCTACCCCAATGTCACGGTTTACGACGAATGTTTGATCGGAGACCATTGCATCATACATTCAGGCGTTGTCATTGGTGCAGATGGCTTTGGTTTTGCCAATGAGAAAGGGGCATGGGTAAAAATTCCCCAAGTAGGCAAGGTGATCATTGCCGACCACGTGGAAATTGGTGCCAATACCACCATTGATCGTGGTGCGTTGGACGACACCCTGATTGGTTTTGGCGTGAAACTGGATAATCAGATCCAGATCGCACACAATGTGACCGTGGGTGAGCATTCAGCCATGGCGGGCTGTGTCGGCATAGCCGGTAGCACAAACATAGGTGCCCGCTGCACAGTGGGCGGTGCAGCGATGATTTTTGGTCATTTGAATATTGCCGATGGCACACATGTTTCTGGTGCCTCGGTTGTGATGAGCAGCATCAAGGAACCAGGCGCTTATACGGGCATATTCCCCTTGCAGCAGCACAAGGACTGGGAAAAAACTGCGGTGACGCTTAAACAACTGCTCAAACTTCGCGGTGAACTTCGCGAATTGAAAAAACAACAATCCTAATTTTAGAATAAGTGTGAACTCAGAAGCTATGAATACTCCAGTTATGGACATCAAAGGCATTTTGGAAAATCTGCCGCATCGTTATCCCTTCGTCCTCGTGGACCGTGTGCTTGAACTGGAACCCAATGTGCGGATTCTGGCCCAAAAAAACGTGAGCTACAACGAACCCTATTTCCCTGGGCATTTTCCAGTGCACCCAGTGATGCCTGGTGTGCTGATCATGGAAGCACTGGCGCAAGCAGCGGGCCTGCTGTCATTCAAATCCATGGAAGCTGCCCCCGACAAGAATCTGGTGTACTACTTCGTTGGCATCGACAACTGCCGTTTCAAGAAGCCTGTAGTTCCTGGCGATGTTCTGATGTTGGATGTTCGGGTTCAGCGTGTCTCGCGCGGGATCTGGAAGTACGAAGCGAAGGCGCTGGTGGATGGCAATGTGGTCGCGCTTGCTGATTTGATGTGCACGGCTCGAGAAGTGTAAGGAAACTTTCATGCCCATACATGCTTCTGCAATTGTTGATCCCAAAGCTGAGTTAGACAGCACAGTTGAAGTTGGCCCGTTCTCCGTGATTGGGCCCAATGTCAAGATTGGCGCTCGTACCAAGGTAGGGCCGCACATGATCATCAGCGGCCACACCACCATTGGTGAGGACAATCTTTTCCACGGTTCGGCCACAATCGGTGGCGACCCCCAGGACAAGAAGTACAAAGGTGAGCCCACCGAACTGATCATTGGTGACCGCAACACGGTTCGCGAATACTGTACATTCAATACGGGCACTGTACAGGACGGTGGAAAAACCACCATGGCCAATGACAACTGGATCATGGCCTATGTGCACATTGCGCACGATTGCCACATCGGCAGCAACACCATCATTGCCAACAGCGTGCAACTGGCAGGGCATGTAATTATCGGTGACTGGGTCATTCTGGGTGGTATGAGCGGTGTTCACCAGTTCATACGCGTGGGCGACCACGCCATGACTGCTTTTCAAACCAAGCTGATGCAGGATGTACCGCCTTTTGTCATGGCAGCGGGTTACCCGGCTGTGCCTGCGGGCATCAATTCCGAAGGCTTGAAGCGTCGCGGTTTCTCACCCGATGCAATCTTGAACATCAAGCGTGCCTACAAGGCCATTTATCGCCAAGGTTTAAGTATTGCTGAGGCCAAGGAAGCCATTGATGTGCTTGCTGCTGCTGCTCCTGATGATGCCAAGCCCCACCTTGCACACATGAAGGTATTTCTTGACGAAGCCACTCGTGGCATCGTCCGCTAATTCATGTTCACCAATCCATGTTCGGTTCAATAAAACCTTATCCTGCAGATCCTGTGGACCTCGCCATTGCAGTCGGCGAGGCCTCGGGAGACTGGATAGGCGCGCTTGCGATTGAACAACTGATCAAGACGCAGCCGCTACAGAACCCCCTGCGCCTGGAAGGCATTGCAGGTACAAAGCTGCGTGAATTGGGTGTGAAACCCCTGCACAACTCGGAAGAGCTTTCGGTGCGTGGATATGTTGAAGTGATTCGTCACTTGCCGCGTTTGCTGAACATGCGCAAAAGCCTGATTCACCACTGGTCCACCGTTAGCCGCCCCAAGGTGTTCGTCGGGGTGGACGCACCTGATTTCAACCTGAACCTGGAGTTGGCCCTGCGGGAAAGCGGTGTACCAACGGTTCAGGTGGTGTGCCCCTCGATTTGGGCCTGGCGCATGGAACGCATTCACAAGATCAAGGCGGCCTGCAGCCATGTCTTGTGCATTTTCCCCTTTGAGCCCGCAATTCTGGCGAAAGAGGGCACACCTGCTACTTACATTGGCCACCCAATGGCTGCCCTTGTGCCGAGTGTGATTGATCCTGTTGCTTATCGAACCCAACTTGGTTTGCAAACGGATGGTCAGCTTCTGGCGGTGCTGCCCGGCAGCCGTGGGGCTGAGGTCAAATACATTGGCCCGGCTTTTGTGCAGGCTGCAATGGCATTGGTGGAAAAAAAGCCGAATTTGCGCTTTGTGACACCCATGCCGCCTGGCAGTAGTTTGCTGAATCAGTTCAAGGCGATGATTCCGCCGCAATTGCTGGATCGATGGACCCTGGTTGAAGGCCAATCACATGAATGCATGGCCGCTGCAGATGCAGTGATGTTGGCCAGCGGCACCGCCACGCTTGAGGCGATGATGTATCGCAAACCCATGGTAATTGCGTACAAAATGCCGTGGCTGAGTTATCAAATGATGAAAGGCAAGGGTTACATGCCCTTTGTGGGCCTGCCAAATATTTTGTTAAATGAATTTGCGGTGCCCGAATTGCTTCAGGACGACGCTACCCCTGAAGCACTGGCCGAAAAAGTACTTTTTCAGTTGGACAACGATGCCAACCGCAACCGTTTGGAAAAGCTGTTTGCCGAGCAGCACCAACGCCTGCTTCAGCCTTCGGGTGATATTGCAAGCCGGGTGATACAACAGGTGATGCATGGCTGAGCGGCCCAAAAGGGCAAGCTCTCCTCAACGTGTCAAAGTAACCAGACCCCTCCAGGAGTGGCACGAGATTCAAGCCTATGCATCAGAGAATGGTCTGCATGTGATTGGAGTGGATGAAGCGGGTCGCGGCCCGCTGTGTGGCCCTGTTGTGGCAGGTGCAGCTTTGCTGATCACGCCCAACCCGATTGAAGGTTTGGCGTGTTCCAAAACATTGAGTGCAACGCGGCGTGAAGCATTGGCAATGCTGATCCACGAAAAAGCCCACGCCAGTGCGGTTGCGCAGGCCACAGTGGAAGAAATTGACCAGCTCAATATTTTGCAGGCCAGCTTGCTGGCCATGTGGCGTGCAGTGGATATCGTTGTTCAGATGGCTGGCTTGACGCCAGAACAATGCCTGATTGCAGTGGACGGCAACAAGCTGCCAAAATGGCCTTACAAAGCCATTGCCGTGGTAAAGGGCGACACCAAAATTCCAGCCATCTCTGCTGGGTCCATTCTGGCCAAAGTGGCGCGTGATGAATGGTGCAAAGCCCATGCGGTGCAATACCCACTTTACGAACTCAATGTTCACATGGGATATCCCACGCCGCGCCACATGGCCTTGTTGCGGGAACATGGCGCAACCCCTGTGCACCGAAAGTCTTTCCGCCCTGTGCGTGAGGCGCTTGAGCGGGCGCAGCAACAACTGTCGTTTTAAACAAAGAATCCATGAGCTACGAACGCAATTTCACCTTGATTGAATCAGCACAGAATGAGCGGCTAAAAAATGCAATCCGCTTGCTGGCTTCCAACAATGCACTGCGTCAAAGTGGTCTGGCTGCGGCTGAAGGTTTGCACTTGGCTGAAAGCTTGCTGCATTTACCGGGGGTGAACATTGAATCCGTCTGGATTCCGCAAAGCCTTCTGAACAAACCCGAGTGGCTCACACTTTCTGCATTGAGTGACGTGCTGGAGAATGGACTGGTGCGTTGCTTTGTACTCAGCGATGCCTTGTTTTCAAAGCTCAGCAAATTGAAAACGCCCACGGGTCCGATGATTTTCTTCGAACCAGAGAATGCAAGCACAGGCATTGATTTGAGCAAAGACATCGCCCTGCTGGACGGTATTCAAGACCCGGGCAATGTGGGTACCTTGTTGCGCAACTGTGCTGCGGCTGGTGTGCAGCAAGTGGCCTTGAGCGACCACAGCGCCTGGGTTTGGTCAGACAAAGTGCTGCGCGCGGGCATGGGCGCCCAATTCAGCCTGCAGCTGTTCTCTGAAAACGATTTGTTGAAAGCCTTGGGTGCCTATGTGGGCAAGGTACCGGTGCGTGCCACAAGCCTGCATCCAAAAAGTGTCGATCTTTTTGATGCCGACTTGAAGCCTGCTGGTATTTGGGTTTTTGGCAGCGAAGGGCAGGGGGTCAGCCCCGCATGGCTGGACCGCGCCAGCCACTACATCCGCATTCCACAAAGCCATCACATTGAAAGCCTGAATGTGGGCAGCAGCAGCGCAGTGTGTTTGTTTGAACAATTCAGGCAACGGCGTTAAACTTAAATACACTGTACAATTAAACAGTGGTATTTGAATTGTGAACGCATGCACCTGCACCTTGTTTGGCTGAAAAAAGACCTGCGCTTAAGCGACCATGCACCTTTGCACTTGGCTGCAGAGGC
>JAIXTE010000076.1 GCA_027484315.1 Burkholderiales bacterium
ACTGGCTGTTCTGTTGAGCTTTTCAAGCAGCTTTGTTGTTGCCCCCGCTCATGCTGCCATTGTGAGCACAGAACAAGCGGTTGCCTTGCACCAGCAAGATCGTTCTGAACTCAAACAGTTTTTTGACCGTGAAGAAATCGCCACTGCCCTGCAAGCACACGGCGTAAGCGCTGAAGCCGCCAAGGCCCGTGTCGACTCCATGACCGAAGAAGAAGCCCAGAAGCTGGCCGCACACATCGAGAATGCCCCCGCAGGTGCCGGTATTGTTGGTGTACTATTTACCGTGTTCATTATTCTGTTGGTAACCGACATTCTTGGCTTGACCAAGGTGTTCCCGTTTACCCGATCCGTTAGATGAAATTAAGTTTTTCCAGTAAAAACTGGACCCGCCTGGCGGGTTCAGCAATTCTTGCAGGGGCTTTGTCAGGGTGTTCACTGCTGCCCACTGTTCCTCAGGAATTGCAAAGCACAGTCCAGACGCAAGCAGCCATTGAACTCAAAGACGTGCCTTTTTATGCACAGGAAGAGTTCTATTGCGGGCCGTCTACATTGGCCATGGTTTTGACCCATGCCGGTGAAAAAACATCTCCTGACGAATTGGCCGAGCTGGTTTACCTGCCTGGCAGGCAAGGCACTCTGCAGCTTGAAATGCTGGCAGCGCCGCGTCGTCTGGGTTACCTCAGCTATCAGATTGACCCCAAACTATCCGCGCTGTTTGATGCCCTGAATGCAGGCACGCCGGTTGTGGTGTTACTCAATTTATCGCTGCCCATCGCACCCATGTGGCATTACGCCGTGGTGGTGGGCTATGAGCCCGAGAGCAAAAACCTGATTCTGAGATCGGGCCCCAAAGAACGTGACCTCATACCCATGGCCACTTTTCTGAAACTTTGGGAACGATCCGAGAACTGGGGTTTCACAGTCATCAAACCGATTGATTCACCGCCTTCGTATGTCAATGCCCAGAACTATCTGAATGCCGCTGTCGCACTGGAGCGGTCCAGCCCTGAAAACGCTGGCAAAGCCTATCAGCAGGGTGCAAAAACCTGGCCGCAGGAACCGTGGTTTCATTTTGGATTGGGCAACTTGGCCTTCAATGGCCAAAATTATGCTGAAGCCGAACAAAACTATCGCAAAGCAGTGGGCGTCTATCCCGACATGGCAGATGCGTGGAATAACCTGGCTGAAGCCCTGATCAAGCTCGACAAGAAAAGTGAAGCAAGAGCGGCCATCAACAAGGCCATTGCACTGGGTGGAAACCGGGTTGCCGTCTACAAGGAAACAGCCCAGAAGATCCCGGCGGAATAATGCAGGCGGATTGGGCACAGGCCTTGGGCTTCCTGGCGGCAGTATTGACCACCGTGTCTTTCGTGCCTCAAGTTATTTATTGCTGGAAAACACGCGACACCCAAAGTATTTCTTTGGGCATGTATGCGTGTTTTTCTTTGGGTGTGCTGCTGTGGCTGATTTACGGCCTGTTGGTTGAACAATGGCCGGTGGTGTTTGCCAATGCAATCACCTTGGTGCTGGCATCCTCCATTCTTTATTTGAAACTCAAACAACCCAATAAGTAACCCCATAAATAACCCCAAAGTATCAATCATGATCAAGGCTGTTTTAACCGGGCATAGCAAAGGTTTGGGTTGGGGCATTGCCCAAAGCCTATTGGCCAGGGGCTACCCGGTTCTCGGGCTTTCCCGGTCAATCCATGCCGAACTTCAAAACCAATTCCCAATGCTGTTACAGCAACTGCCTGTGGATCTGGCTGACAACGCGGCGTTACAGAAACTGGTAAGCGGCAACCTGATGCGAGAATTCATGGCAGACGCAAGCCTGGTGCTGTTAATCAACAATGCGGGCATGGTCTCACCCATCGGGCCTTTGAACGCGCAGGCGGCCAGCGACATTTCACGCAGCATTCAGCTGAATGTGACTGTACCCATGGTACTCAGCGCCCAACTTGCACAGCTTTTGACAGAGGGGCAGCAATTGCGAATACTGCATGTGTCCAGCGGTGCAGGCCGAAGTGCCTACCCAGGCTGGAGCATCTATTGCGCCAGCAAGGCTGCGCTGGATATGCATGCGCAGGCCGCGCAATTGGACAAACTGGCCCAGATTAAAATCTGCAGCCTGGCACCTGGTGTGATCGACACCGACATGCAGGCCCAAATACGCCAAACGGATGAAGCGCTGTTTCCCAACAAAAAGCGTTTTGAGGAATTGAAAAACAGCCAGCAACTCACCAGCCCTGAAAAGGCCGGCGAACGCCTGGTCGACTACCTGCTAAGCCCAAAATTTGGCAGCATGGCCATGGACGACCTGCGCTCGCATTAAGCCAATTCAGTAAGTTAGTGCAGCTTGACCAAGGGTGTGGCGCGTTTCACCAAGAAACGCGCCATAGCCAGCAGGACCGTTTTCATCCCTCCCAATACCGCATAGTGGTGCATCAGGTGCAGACTTGCATACATGGCTCGCGCGAAAAAACCATCCACGAACATACTGCTGGCCTTGAACAGACCCCCCATCAAACTGCCGACCGAACTTCGTGAGCCCAGCGAAACCAAAGAACCGTGGTCTTTGTAGAGGTAAGGCTTGGCCAAGGTTGACTTGCCCTGCTCTTGGCGCATCACCGCGTCATAAATGTAATCAGCCTGTTGGTGGGCAGACTGCGCACGGGGTGGCACCATGCGTCCATCGGGCTGCATGCAGGCTGCACAATCACCCAGAGAAAACACATCGGTTTGCCCTTTTACCCGCAAGTCGCCCTGCACTTCCAGTTGGTTGTTCCGGTTCGCCGGCAAACCCAGTTCCGCTAGCCAGGCAGGGGCTTTGATACCGGCCGCCCACACGCACAAATCAGCCTTGTAATGATTGCCCTGCGCATCCTCTACCTGCCGTGCTGTGATTTCCACCACTTTGCAATTGTTGACCACCTTGATGAAGCGCTGCTCCAGGAGTCGCAATGCTGCGGTGGAAACGGTTTCAGGCAATACGGGCAAAATGGTGGGTGCGCCTTCAAGAATCGTGATGTTCACATCCCGGGTGGCATTGATGCGGCTAAAACCGTAACGGCTGTGAACATGGCTGGCCTCACGCAACTCGGCAGCCAACTCGACCCCTGTGGCACCCGCGCCAATGATCACGATGTCCAGACTTGCCGAGGGGTCTTCCTTCTTGCGAAGGTCCAGTGTTGCCAATTGCTTGAGCATTTTCAGACGAAAGCCTTCAGCCTGCTGGGGTCCATCCAGCGAAATGGTGAAATCCTGTGCCCCCTTCACACCAAAGTAGTTCGACTGGCTGCCCACCGAGATCACCAGCGTTCCAAACTGCAACACACGCTGGGGCAAAACTTCTTCACCTGCATCATCGAGCACAGCAGAAAGTGTGATTTCCTTTGTATCGGCATTCAACCCCTGCATGGCACCCAATACAAAATTGAAATCACTGTTGTGCGCCAGCATGGGATAGGACAACCCTTCCTGGTGGATGTCCAGCGTGCCGGCGGCCACTTCATGCAAGGACGGTTTCCAGATGTGGTACATCTTCGAATCCACCAAAGTGACACGTTCAGGGCCCAGCTTTCGACCCAGTTTGCAGGCCAGTTCAAGCCCGCCTGCGCCACCACCCACAATCAAAATTGATGAAAGATCCAAAACACTCCCCCCGGAAAAAAGGTTGCCTGACCCTTTAAGGGTAAACGCGAACCTCGGCAATATTTATTCCGGGGGTGTATTTTTCATGAAGTGCATCCTCTAACGATTCAACTCATCCAGGAAAACAAATTTGACAGTTCAGTTGTTCGATGAAAAAATGAACGTTCATTCAGAGTTGGTGTCTATGTGTTGTTCCGGGGGTGGCTAAGGTCCCAAGCCGGACACGTCTGCGTTATTCAATATTTGGGGTAGTACAATGATTTTCAACAACAAAAATACATTCCGCATTGGCGTCTTGCTGACTGCTGGCACGCTGGTTCTGGCCAGCTGCGGCAGTCAAGAAGGCGGTGCAAAGGCAGCAGCCACACCCAGCTTGCCCAAAGTGCGCGTGTTGGAAGTGGCCGCCAAACCAGTGTCGCTTTATACCGAACTACCGGGGCGCACCAGCCCATACCTGATCGCGGAAGTGCGCCCGCAGGTCAACGGCATTATCAAGGCTCGGCAGTTTACGGAAGGCAGCAATGTCAAAGCCGGCATGTCGCTTTACCAGATTGATGCCTCAAGCTACCAAGCCGAATATGCCAGCGCCAAAGCCATGCTTGAAAAAGCGCAGGCCAACCTGTCCAGCGCACAAATCCGCAATGAACGTTTTCAGGAACTGGCCAAACAGAATGCGGTCAGCCAGCAAGAACGTGACGATGCATTTGCCGCACTCAAGCAGGCAGAAGCCGACGTGGCTGCGGGAAAGGCTGCCGTTCAAACTGCGCAGATCAACCTGAACTACACCCGGGTCACTGCCCCCATCAGCGGTCAAATCGGAAGGTCCAGTGTCACCGCAGGTGCATTGGTGCAACAGGGGCAAACCGGTGCCATGGCCACCATTCAGCAACTTGACCCGATTTACGTGGACTTGACACAGTCCACCTCCGAATTGCTTCAACTGAAACGCGACCTTGAAAGTGGCGTTCTGAAAAGCGCGGGCAAGGACGCAGCAAAAATCACGTTGAAGCTGGAAGACGGTTCGGACTATGCACAGGAAGGCAAACTGCAGTTCAGCGATGTCACCGTGGACCAGAACACCGGCACAGTCACCTTGCGCGCGGTATTCCCCAACCCCAAACAACAGTTGTTGCCCGGCATGTATGTGCGCGCATCGCTTGAAGAAGGGGTGCGGGAAAACGGAATACTGGTGCCCCAAAAAGGCATTGTGCGTGACGCAACCGGTGAGCCATCTGCATTCGTGTTGAACGCCGAGAACAAGGTTGAAAAACGCAGTGTAAAAACGGCCAGGGCCATGGGAGACCAATGGCTGATCGCGGAGGGTCTTCAAGCCGGGGACCGAATGATTGTCGAAGGCATTCAGAAAGTTCGCCCCGGACAGGAAGTGGAAATCATTTCCGACACCGAGAACAAATAAACACCGCCTGGCAGGAGTAGTACCATGTCCCGATTTTTTATTGATCGCCCGATTTTTGCCTGGGTTATCGCCATTGTCATCATGCTGGCCGGTGTGCTGGCCATTACCAACTTGCCAGTGGCGCAGTACCCCGCCATTGCGCCGCCTGCAGTGACCATTTCCGCCACCTACCCCGGTGCCTCGGCTGAAACGCTTCAGGATTCCGTCACCCAGGTCATTGAACAACGCATGACGGGCCTGGATGGCCTGCGCTACATGAAGTCCACCAGCGACTCCACGGGCCGCCTGCGCCTTGAGTTGACGTTTGAGCCCGGTACCAACCCCGACATTGCGCAGGTGCAGGTTCAGAACAAACTGAGCCTGGCCACCGCCCTGTTGCCCAGTGCCGTGCAACGGCAGGGTATTCAGGTCACCAAGAGTGCATCAGGTTACCTGCTGGTCATCGCATTCACTGCTGTGGATGGCGCTTTCACCTCGACCGAACTGGCCGACTTCATTACCTCGAACGTGCAAGACACCATGAGCCGCGTCAACGGCGTGGGCGAGGTGCAGGTTTTCGGCAGCCCATATGCCATGCGCATCTGGATGAACCCGGAAAAAATGAGCCAGTTCAAAATCACCCCAGGCGACATTCGCAGTGCTGTTCAGGCCCAGAATGCGCAGGTTTCAGCCGGTGAACTGGGTGCTGCACCGGCCGTGAAAGGGCAATCACTGACAGCCACCATCACCGCGCAAAGCCTGCTGGAAGCCCCGCAAGACTTTGAACAGATCATCTTGAGAACGGGTTCCGACGGTGCCAGCGTGCGCCTGAAAGATGTGGCCCGCATTGACTACGGCAGTGAAAACTACACCACCCTGCCCCGCTGGAATGGCCGAAATGCCTCGGGTATTGGTATCCGCCTGGCTTCGGGTGCCAATGCGCTGGACACGGCTGAATCGGTGATCAAGGAAATGGAGCGCATCACGCCGCTGATTCCGGAAGGCATGGAATGGGACATCGCCTACGACACCACCCCGTTTGTAAAAATTTCAATTGAAGGCGTTGTGAAAACGCTGATCGAGGCCATCATCCTGGTGTTCCTGGTGATGTACCTGTTCTTGCAGAATTTCCGCGCCACGCTGATCCCAACCATTGCGGTGCCTGTGGTGTTGCTGGGTACTTTTGCCGTGCTGTCCGCATTCGGATTTTCAATCAACACATTGACCATGTTTGCCATGGTGCTGGCCATTGGCCTGCTGGTGGACGACGCCATTGTAGTGGTTGAAAACGTGGAACGCGTGATGGCGGAAGAAGGCCTGTCGCCACTTGAAGCCACCCGTAAATCCATGGACCAGATTACCGGTGCGTTGATCGGCATTGGTCTGGTGTTGTCTGCCGTCTTTGTGCCCATGGCATTTTTCCCGGGCTCGGCTGGTGTCATTTACAAGCAGTTTTCCATCACCATTGTATCGGCCATGGCGCTGTCGGTGATTGTGGCCCTGGTGCTCACGCCTGCCCTGTGTGCCACCATGCTCAAGCCAATTGAAAAGGGCCACAGCCACGAGAAAAAAGGATTTTTTGGCTGGTTCAACCGCAAATTTGACGCCAGCAGTTCGCGCTATCAAGGCCTTGTCGGCAGCATGCTGCACAAGTCAGGCCGCTACCTGATCATCTATGGTGGCTTGCTGGCGGTGACCGCGTTCATGTTCACCCGTTTGCCCACCTCTTTCTTGCCCGATGAAGACCAGGGCGTCTTTTTCACCCAGGTTCAACTGCCTGCCGGTGCAACCCAGGAACAAACGCTGGCGGTGCTGGCCAAGATGGAAGACTACTTCCTGAACAAGGAAGGCGCGAACGTGAAGTCCCTGTTCACGGTGGCGGGTTTCAGCTTTTCCGGTACTGGCCAGAATTCCGGCATTGGATTCGTGCGCTTGCGCGACTGGGGCGAAAGGCCAGGCAAGGAAAACTCGGCAGCCGGTATTGTTCAGCGGGCCTCCAAAGAATTTGCAAGCTGGCCCGAAGCACAGGCCTTTGCCTTCGCTCCACCCCCAATTCGGGAACTGGGCAATGCGCTGGGCTTTAACCTGTTCATTCAGGACCGCACAGGCCTGGGTCGCGACGCTTTGCTGCAAGCCCGAAACACCATGATTGCCGAAGCGGCCAAAAACCCGGTTCTTACTGGTGTTCGACCGAATGCCCAGGAGAATACGCCGCAATACCAACTGGACATCGACAACGCGAAGGCCGGTGCGCTGGGTGTTTCCGTGGCGGAAATCAGCGATACCTTGACTTCCGCCTGGGGCGGCAGCTTCATCAACGATTTCCTGGATAGGGGCCGAGTCAAGCGTGTTTACATGCAGGCCGACGCGCCCTATCGCATGCTGCCTGAAGACCTGAACCGCTGGTACGTGCGCAATGGCCAAGGGGAAATGGTGCCCTTCGGCAATTTTGCATCGGCCCAATGGACCATGGGTTCACCGCGACTGGAACGCTACAACGGATTGCCTGCTGTGGAAATTCAGGGGCAGGCTGCACCGGGGATGAGTTCTGGCGACGCCATGAATGCGATGGAAGACATTGCTGCCAACTTGCCTGAAGGCTTGGGCATTGAGTGGACAGGCCTGTCGTATGAAGAACGGCAATCTGGCTCACAGGCACCGTTGCTGTATGCACTTTCGCTGCTGATTGTTTTCCTGTGTCTTGCAGCTTTGTATGAAAGCTGGTCCATTCCGTTTGCGGTCATGCTGATTGTGCCGCTGGGTGTGGTGGGTGCACTGGTGGCCGCAAGCAGCCGCGGTTTGGCCAATGACGTGTACTTCCAGGTGGCACTGCTGACCACAGTCGGTTTGTCTGCAAAAAACGCCATTCTGATTGTGGAGTTTGCCAAGGAAGAATACGAGAAAGGCCGCGAGTTGCTGGACGCCACACTGGTGGCCGTGCGCATGCGTTTGCGCCCGATCATCATGACCTCTTTGGCGTTTGGTTTGGGTGTTGTGCCCCTGGCCATTTCAACGGGTGCCGGTTCAGGCAGCCAGAACGCCATTGGTACCGGCGTGTTGGGCGGCACCATTTCTGCAACGGTTCTGGGTATTTTCTTCGTACCCCTGTTCTTTGTGGTGGTGACCCAGATGTTCAGCAAAAAACGGGCGGAGAAAAAAGCTGCCGTGTCTGGAGAATGACATGAGCGAAGAAATCAAAACCCAATGCAGCCAAATCCAAGACACCAGGAGCCAGAGTAGCAAGGCTGAATTGCGGCGCCAGCAAATTCTGGATGCGGCAGCAGAATGCTTTCGTAAAAGTGGTTTTCATGGCGCCAGCATGTCGGAGATTGCGAAATCCTTCGGCATGAGCGCAGGGCACATTTACAACTACTTTGACAGCAAGGAAGCCATCATCGAGGCCATGGTCAAGCGCGACATGGACCATTCACTGGAACGCATTGCGAAAATTCAGGGTGAGAAAGACATTCTCAAAGCGATGCTGGGCACCGTGGATGAAGGGGTTCAACGCCGCATTGACCGCAGTGAACTGGACACGGAAATTCTGGCAGAAGCTGCCAGAAACCCGAAAATAGCATCCACAGTGCAGTGCACCGACACGGTGATCCGCGACAAGGTATCCCACCTGATACGCGGTATTCAACCTGAGAAGAACAAGTCGTCCTGCGAACTGAACCTCGCCGCGAAAACCACCCTGTTGATGGCGCTGTTTGACGGTTTGCAAATTCGCGCCATCCGAGACCCCAACATGAACGCCGATGAAGTGGGAAAGGTCCTGAAAACAGTCATTCAGCAGATGCTTCAAAGCTGATTGCCCGCACAAAGGGGAACAAGTCGGGTGCGGTATACTCGGCTTCGTTCCCACCGCGTTGCGACAAGCGCCCCATGCCACGTTCCACGTTGCCCCCTGAATTGCAGCCACTGCGGCACACGCCTCTGTCAGCACGATTGTTAGCATTGCTGCCCGCTTTGTTGCCCCTGTTGCTGTTGGCATTGGCTGCCCTTGCCGCCTTGTCCCTGACTCTAGGCGCCTACCCCATCACCCTGGTCGACAGCCTGGGTGCCCTGCTGGGTATGGGCGAACCCATGTCGATTCAGGTCATTCAAGACATTCGCCTGCCCCGCACTCTGGGTGCCATATTGGGCGGCGCCGCGCTGGCCGCAGCAGGCACAGCCTATCAAATGTTGTTTCGCAACCCGCTGGTGTCGCCCGATATTTTGGGGGTGTCATCCGGGGCTGGTCTGGGTGCGGTGCTTGGGCTGTTTTTGGGGCTACCCATGCTGGGTGTACAGGGCCTGGCATTTGCCGGCGGCGTGGCTGCGGTGCTCCTGGTGATTGCCTTGGGCAAAGCCCTTCAACATACAGACCGCACTCTGGTGCTGGTGTTAACCGGCGTGGTGCTGGGCGCACTGGCAGGCGCGCTGACCTCGCTTCTGAAAATTCTGGCCGATCCCTACGACCAGTTGCCCGCCATTACCTTTTGGCTGCTGGGCAGCTTAAGCGGACTGCAAATGGACGAAGTGTGGGCCATTGCACCGGTTGTGGTTCTGGCTTGCAGCGCACTGTACCTGCTGCGCTGGCGCATGAATGTATTGAGCCTGCCTGAAGTGGAAGCGCAAGCGCTGGGCGTTCCTGTGAAGCCGCTGCGCATCACGGTGATTGCACTGGCCACCGTGATGACCAGTGCCGTGGTGGCAGTCACCGGGGTGGTTGGCTGGATCGGCCTGTTGATACCGCACGCAGCCCGCTTGATGGTGGGGCCAAGCCTGGCCCGCCTGTTGCCAGTGTCGATTTTACTGGGCGGCCTTTTTCTGCTGCTGGTTGATACTGCATCGCGCAGCTTTGGCGATGTTGAAGTGCCGCTGGGCATATTGACAGCGTTGGTGGGCGCACCGTTTTTTCTGGGACTTTTGCTGAAACGTGCTGGGGCCACACAATGAGTCTTCGCGCTGAAAACCTGTCAGTGGGCCATGGCGGCTGTGCGGTGGTTGAACATATTGATTTTGAGTTGGCGGCGGGTGAAATACTCTGTTTGCTTGGGCCAAACGGCAGCGGAAAAAGCACCCTGATCAAAACACTGCTGAACCTGATTGCACCTTGTGCAGGGCGCGTGCTGGTGAACAACACGGATGTGAAACAGTGGCCTGCAAAACAACTGGCCCGCCACCTGGCCTATGTGCCGCAAAGCCATGCCAATAGCCTGGGGTTCACCGTTGGCGACACGGTGCTGATGGGCCGAACACACCAGTGGGGCGTGTTCGGTGGGCCGTCTCAAGCGGACCACCACGCGATGGATGAAGTGCTTGAGCAACTGGGCATTGCCAATTTGAAAGCACGCAATTTCAGCCTGCTTTCAGGGGGACAACAGCAACTGGTGCTGATTGCACGGGCCTTGTGCCAGGGCGCACAAACATTGGTGCTGGATGAACCCACCGCCAACCTGGACTTTGCCAATGCAGCAAAAGTAATGAATACACTGGCGCAACTGGCGGCGCAGGGCAAAAGCGTGGTGCTGAGCACGCACAACCCGCAGGACGCCCTGGGCGTCAACGCCACAGTGTGCATGCTCAAGGACCGCAGGGTATTGGCCTTGGGGCCTGCGCGGCAGGTAATAATCTCCGACCATTTGACTCGGCTTTATGGCCTGCCAATCATGGTCAGCCCCACCGCGTCGGGCCACATGGCTGTGGTGCCGCACACCCTTTAGCCTTCGCGAAACAATCGCGGAACATTCGAAAGGCGCTCAAGAAGCCAACCCTTCCAGAATCGGGCAATCAGGGCGGGCATCGCCCTTGCAACAATTCACCAACCGCTCAAGCTCGGATTTCATCGCATTCAACTCCCGAATTTTGTCATTCAGTGCGTTCAAATGCGACTGAGCAAGCTTCTTGACTTCGCGGCTTGGTCGACCCCTGTCCTGCCAAAGCGCCAGCAATTCATCAATTTGCTTGATTGAAAAACCCAGGTCGCGTGAATGGCGGATAAAACGAAGCACATGCACATCGCGCTGGTTGTAAAGTCGGTAGCCTGACAGCGTGCGCGCAGCTTCCTTGAGCAAGCCCACCTGTTCGTAGTGCCGAATCATTTTTGCAGAAATGCCCGACTCGCTTGCGGCCTCGCCGATTGTGAAATAGAGCGTGTCTTTTTCAGCTGTGGATTTCATGTCCATGTCAGTCTCCTTGCCTGGGTTTCCAGTTGCGCAGCATCAAGGCGTTGGTCACCACACTGACTGAACTTAGCGCCATGGCCGTACCTGCCAGCACCGGATTCAAATAGCCCAATGCGGCCAGGGGAATGCCCACCGCGTTGTACACAAAAGCCCAGAACAGATTCTGTTTGATCTTGTTGTAAGTGCGCCGTGAAATGTCGATGGTGTGGGCCACAAGGCCGGGGTCGGCACGCATCAGCGTGATGTCGGCTGTGTGCATGGCCACATCCGTACCAGTGGACATGGCAAAGCTGACATCGGCAGCAGCAAGCGCAGGGGCATCGTTGATGCCGTCGCCCACCATCGCCACAACCTGGCCGGAATTCTTCAGCTTGGCCACGGCTTGGGATTTGTCACCCGGCAGTTGCTCAGCCAACACCTGTTGAATCCCCAATTCGCCAGCCACGCGCTGGGCGCTGGCCTGCGTGTCGCCTGTCAGCAGCACCGTGTTTACATTCAAACCATGCAGCGAACTGACCGCACCCTGTGCGCTGGCTTTAAGCTCATCGCCAAAAGCCAATACACCCAACAAGCGAATGTTGCCATCGGTCTTTTGCTCAGCCACCCAGGAACGTGTAGACGCCTTGGGCGGCAATGCCGCGTTAAGCTGTTGCACACTGGCATCTGAGGCCCCAGCGGAGTCGATGGCAGCCGTAGAACCAATCGCCCCCGTAGAACCAACCGCACCCAGTTCTTCCATCCAGCGCAGTGTGCCCACATAGACCCGCACCGCTCCTGTTTCAGTGTCGACGCTGGCCGACAAACCCTTGCCGGGTTGGTCTTGCAAATCATTGGCTTGAAGCACACCAACCCCTTCCTGTTCAGCGCGTGTTTTAACTGCGCTGGCCAAGGGGTGCATGCTGCCCGCTTCCACTGCAGCGGCTTTGGCCAACAGTGCGGTGCGCTCGCCTGCGATTGTTTCGACCTGAATCAGCGTGGGCTTGCCCACGGTCAGCGTGCCGGTTTTGTCGAACACCACCGTTTGAATACGGTGCGCCAGCTCAAGCGCCTGTGCATCCTTGATCAAGATGCCGTGCCGTGCGGCCACGCCAGTGCCCGCCATAATCGCTGTTGGTGTGGCCAAACCCAGGGCACAGGGGCAGGCGATCACCAACACCGCCACGGCATTCAGAATGGCCTGTTCCCACGGGTTTGCACCCCCACCCAGAAAGCCCCAGGCCAACAGGGTGAACAAAGCCACCACCAGAACAACAGGTACAAACACGGCGCTTACCTTGTCTACCAGCTTTTGAATTTCGGGCTTGGCGGCCTGTGCGTCTTCCACCAAACGGATAATGCGGGCCAGCGTGGTTTCTGCACCCAAGGCCGTGGTTTGAATGTGAAGCAGGCCATCCAGATTCACTGCACCACCCGTCACCTTGGCACCCACCGTTTTCATGACCGGCTCGCTTTCACCCGTGATCAGGGCTTCATCCACGTGGCTACTGCCTTTTTTCACCAGGCCATCCACCGGGATGCGTTCACCCGGGCGAACCAGTACCTCGTCATTGAGTCTCAAATCCGCCATAGGCAGGGTGTGCTCCATGCCATTTCGCAACACGCGGGCCGTGTCAGGCCGCAGGGCCTGCAGCGCAGAAATGGCTGCAGTGGTTTGCCGCTTGGCGCGGGCCTCCAACCACTTGCCCAGCATCACCAGGGTAATCACTGCGCTGGACGCTTCAAAATAAAGGTGTTCGCTACCCTGACCCAGCAGGTAAACCGACAGGCCAAACGCTGCCGAGGTGCCAATGGCCACCAGCAAATCCATATTGCCAGTGCGGTTCCTGATTGCATTCAAACCTGCCCTGTAAAAACGCCCCCCAAGCCAGAACTGCACCGGGATGGCCAGAAGCAATTGCAGCCAACCGGGCAGCATCCAGTGTTTGCCAAACGGCATGGCCACCATGGGCAGCACCAGTGGAAGGGTCAACAGGGCCGCCAGAAGAACCAGGGTACCTTCTCCAAGGCCCTGCTGCTTCGCGTGTACAACTGGTGGTTTGTCAGCAGGATGTTCACCCGTTGCGTTGAGAATTTCAGCCTCATAGCCTGCATTGATTACAGACTGCGCAATCGCCTCGGGCGTGGCAGGGGCATCGAATTCGACCTGTGCTTTTTCAGTGGCCAGGTTGACGGTGGCATTGTGTACGCCCTGCACTTTGAGCAAGGCCTTTTCAACTGCTGAGGAACATGAGGCACAGCTCATTCCGCCAACAGCCAGATTCAGGGTGTTCTGGTGGGTCATGGCTTTCTCCTTTGAACAATTGACACAGAATGAACCTTCCCATCATGTCAAAGTCAATGCCTTGACCTTACCATGATTGGAAGCCTTAGACTACAAGCATCAATCCAACCTTTGGAGAACAACATGATTGTGAAACTGGCTGTTGAAAAAATGAAATGCGGAGGCTGCTCAGCCAATGTTGAACGGGCCGTGAAGTCGGAAGACCCTTACGCGCAGGTGGAAGTAGACCTTGCTGAAAAGCGGGTGCGCATTGAAAGCGAAGTGCCAGCGGAGCGCATGGTGAAGGCCATCAGCGATGCCGGATTTCCGGCACGCGTGATCGCTTGAAAAGCTGAAAGCTGGTGAAACCGCAAAAACGGGGCTGTACGTTGAACATTGATTTGCTGTCTGAAAAATTCAATGTTCTGAATACGCCTCGCCCCAATAATTGAAGGTGAACGCCTTTGGGCCCGGCACGTACATGGTTTGGATCTCGTTAACCTGAAAACCACCTGCTTTCAACAGTGCGGGAATGTCGCGGTTCAAATGACAACCACCCGCCAGCTTGCCCCACACCGGTTGCAAGCGGTTCTGCGTATTGCGCACGGCTTGATCAGGCGCCACGCCGTGCTCACAAAACAGCAGTTTGCCGCCGGGCTTGAGTACACGCCGCATTTCCTTCAAGGCTGGTACCGGTTCGGGAATGGTGCACAAGGTATATGTCATCACGATGGTGTCGATACTGGCATCGGGCAATGGAATTTTATCCGCAGGCAAACCCATCAATTCAACACTCAGACCAGTGGACTGAATGCGCTTTTTGGCTAGCCTGTGCATTTGCATGGCAGGGTCCAGCCCGATGATTTTTTCAACCTTGTCGGCGTTGTAATGCCGCATGTTCAAACCTGTACCAATGCCGATTTCCAACACCTGACCTGTGGCCTTGGGCACTACCTTCTGACGCTGCCGGTTAATGGCTTTCATACCACAGGCGAAGTCGAGCAAAGTCGGCAATACATGGCGGTCATACAGTTCGGCAAACAGTCCCAATTTTTGTCCCCTGCAGGTAGTTTTGTATGTTTTCAGCAATGCACATGATGGCATGCACCGTGTCACTTTTGTGCTGTAATGAGAAAAACAAAACAAAGTGAATGCTTGCCCATTCACCACAATACATCCGGAGACAGCATGGACACACAACAAGCCTGGGCGTCGCTTGCCCAAAACTTACGGGCCTTTTCAGCTTCACTCACCTCATTTGGCACATTGAGCTCGTTGGCACTCCTTTCAGCCCTGATGTCCGGATGCTCGAAAACCCCCACCGCCGACCCCAACAGCGCAGCCTCTGAATTCACACAGGCCTTTCATGCTGAAGTTGCAAAAACCACAGACCTTGTGGACGCAGCCAACCATGCGGATGCACGAAAGGGCCTGATTGCGAAACCCACCGGGCAAGTGACCAACGCTGCGGGCGAAGTCATTTGGGACTACGACGCTTTCAATTTCATTGAGGGCAAGTCGCCAGCCACAGTCAACCCCAGTCTGTGGCGACAAGCCAGCCTGAACAACCAGATTGGCCTGTACAAGGTGGCTGATCGCATTTACCAGTTGCGTGGATTTGATTTGTCCAACATGACCCTCATTGAAGGAGAAACAGGCTGGATCGTGGTGGACGTATTGACCAGCGAAGAAACCGCGCGCGCAGCCATGGATTTTGCCCGCAAGCACTTGGGCAACAAACCCGTGACAGCCATCGTGTTCACCCACAGCCACGTGGACCATTTTGGCGGGGCATTGGGCGTGCTCAGTGCCGAACAGGTTCAAGCGCAGAATATCCCAGTGGTGGCACCCGTGGGCTTCATGGAAGAAGCCACCAGCGAGAACCTGCTGGTGGGGATGGCCATGGCAAGGCGTTCTGTGTACATGTATGGCAAACGCCTGCCCCGCAGCCCGGAAGGGTTGGTCGACAATGGTTTGGGCAAAGCCGTGGCCTATGGCAAGGTGGGTATATTGCCACCCACGGTGGTGGTGACGGAATCAAAGGAAAGCCACAATTTAGATGGCCTCGAATTCATGTTTCACAACGTGCCCGGCAGCGAAGCACCTTCCGAATTCGTGTTTTACCTGCCCAAGCTGAAAGCATTCGGCAGCGCAGAGCTGTTTGGCCACACCCTGCACAACATTTACACGCCGCGTGGCGCAAAGGTGCGGGATGCATTGAAATGGGCGGCTTACATGGACGAGGCACTTGCCTACGCAGGCGATGCCGAGGTGATGTTTCACCAGCACAACTGGCCGGTGTGGGGCAGCAGCAATGTGCGCAATTTCATGGAAAAACAGCGCGATACCTACCGCTTCATTCACGACCAGACCGTGCGCCACATGAATGCGGGTTTGACCTCTGCAGAAATTGCTGAAAAGGTGGTGATGCCCCCTTCCCTGCACAGTTTCCTGAGCGGGCGTGGTTACTACGGCACGGTGTCCCACAACGTGAAAGCGGTGTACCAGTTCTACATGGGCTGGTTCGATGCCAACCCGGCCAACCTGAACCCACTTCCCCCTGTAGACTCAGCCAAACGCTACGTGGATTTGGCCGGTGGCATGGATGCGCTGTTGAACAAGGCCGAAGTGGCCGTGAAAAAAGGCGAATACCGTTGGGCCGCCGAGTTGCTAAAACATGCGGTGTATGCAGCCCCTGACAACGCAAAGGCCAAAAACCTGCTGGCACAAAGTTTCGACCAGATGGGCTACATGGCCGAATCAGCCCCATGGCGCAACTTTTACCTGACGGGTGCACTGGAATTGCGTGAAGGTGGTTACACCGAAGGCTTCAAGCGAAACATGTTTCTCGACATGTTGAAGCACACACCCACGCCACGGTTTCTGGAAGGCATGGCCGCAGCCCTGAACAGCGACAAAGCCGAAAACGCGGACATTCAAATCAACCTGGTGTTTTCAGACACCAATGAAAGTTATGTGCTGCACATTCAGAACAGCGTGTTGCATCACAAAGCAGGCAAGCCCGACCCGAATTCAGCTGCCACATTGACCCTAAGCAAGCCGTTTTTCCTGAACATGATGACCGGCGAAGCGGGGGCCGCAGAACTGCTGCTTTCTGATGAAACCAGAATTGACGGCAGCACCCTCAAGCTGGGCCAGTTTTTCGGCATGCTGGACAAGCCGACAGGCAACTTCAACATTGTGACGCCTTAAGAAGCTGGTTCAAAAACGCGTTCCATTTCACGGCGGAACTTTACCGCCGTGGAATTGGCGTCATAGGCCACGTCACTCCAGCTTACAGGCTGGCCTGCCTTCACGGGTTTCAGCAGTTTTACGCCATGCGCCAGCCCCAAAGGCAAACCACCCAGCGCAATCGATTCCTGCGCGGGCAACAACTTGCCGTATACGGTGTAACCGCCCTCGCCGTCCAATATTTCACCGGCCTGCAAATCGCGCTTGGCCGTGGCCACCACATCACCATGCCAACAAACCGGTGCGCCAGTCGCTTCGCCCCGCACCCCGATTGAGGCCACAGAAATACCCAGTTCAAGCCCGATCAAATGAAACGGCTTGTACATGCTTGAATACTGCCCGCTGGGGTCGGTGATCAATCCATATTCCTTGAAGCAACGCGCCACATAGTCGCTGTCGGCCGCGAAGGTCACATACACCCCCCAGCGCAAATCGCGAAACACTGGGCGGGTGTCGCGTTCCACGCTGGAAATGACTTCTACCTGTCCGCGGGTGTCGAGAATTCCGCCGTGCTCTCGGGGTTTGAGAATGCGTGCAAGGTCATCCACACCCACTGCGGGAAACTTCAAACCGCTGGGTGCAGACAGGCCTGTCGCATTGGCCACAGCCGCCATTTCAATGGCGCTCTTGGTGCCGTCCAGAAAGCTGTTGAACATTTGCGCGTTCATGCCGCCCTTGGCTGCATCTTCAGCGGTGAGGCCATAATGATTCCACACCGTGTCGGGTGTACTTTCATGGTAAGTGGGTAGGTACTTGGTGCCCTTGCCTGCGGCCACTACGGAAAAACCAGCTGCACGTGCCCAATCCACCATTTCACAGATCAGTGCAGGTTGGTCGCCATAGGCCAGTGAATAAACAATACCCGCTTCATCGGCCTTGCGTTTCAACAGCGGCCCAGCCAGTGCATCGGCTTCCACGTTCACCATCACGATGTGTTTCTTGAATTCGCAGCAGGCCAGTACGTGGGCAATACCCACGGCCGGGTTGCCAGTTGAATCAATGATGATGTCCACAAACGGCGACCCGATCAGCTTCATGCCATCTTCAATAATTGCGGTGTTACCCAGGCGGGCTGCCTGTTCCAGCGACGCAGCACTGTAAGCCTCTTCTTTCCAGCCGACATTTTTCAACGCTGCCTTGGCACGGCTTGGCGACAAGTCGGCAATGCCCACCATGTGAATACCGGGTGTACGTGGCACTTGCGACAGGTACATCGAGCCGAATTTGCCGGCCCCGATCAGGCCAACGCGCAGAGGTTTTCCTTCAGCAGCACGCTGCTGAAGTTTTGAGAAAAGATTCATGGTTTCCTTGAAACGGAATACAGGCAATACCGTGCAGAATACTCCGGGCCGTCCTCTGCAGAAAACCCGAAGTATCCCTAATCCAGGCCACGCCGCGTTTGCGCTGCCTTATTGCAAATCCGCAACATGGAAACCACCGATGGAGGTATCAGACCAGTATCGGATTCTCTTCCCGCAAGAATTCGCGGGGGCCCGCCAGCAAATCGTGGAATTCGAATTGCGCATCCGACACTTCCTCATCGAAGTCGTCATCATCTTCCTGCACGATAACGATGGACTCGTCTTCGTCTCCATTGGGCAAGTAAAGAGGAATCGACGCCGCTTCCAGAAGTTGCAGTCCGCTTCCGATGACAAGCATGGGTTTGCAATGGCGGTACTGGTCCCACAAAAACTCCATGACCCGGGTTTGCTGCTTGATGGCTTCAATCCCATCCGGAATTACAACCCCGTCGTACATCACCGAGGGTCCGGCTTCCAGTGAAATTTCCACATCCATTGCAGACCCGTCTGCGGCAACCACTTTGCCCAGCCGGCTACCCACCAGGCGTGGAACAGCACCTGCCTGCAATAGCCCATCGTACAAATTGCCAACCAACACAGCGTCCACCCCAACACCCACCAGAATGGCGACGCGGCGTGTTTCGATGCCGATTGCACCGGGGCGTGCCATCAAAGACAAAGCAGGTGAAGGCTCATAAAAGGGAACCGCGCTGGATGTGGCCAGGGGCAAAGCCATCGGTACATCCATGCCCAAACCTTCAGCGACCAGGCCGCAAAGTGTCGTGTGCACATTGGCCAGCAAGGCCAGAACCCGCTGCCTGACTGCCGGTGTTTGTACCTTGCTCAATTCAAAGCGGAAGGCGTCCGCAATGTGATTTTTTTCTGCCTCGGTTTGGCTTTCATAAAACATGCGGGCCTGGCCATAATGTTCAGCAAATTTTTCAGGTTTGCCCCGGACCTTGTCGCCCACTACGGGTTGGGGAAAGGACATGAAACCCGCTGATCCTGCCTGAAACGGACAACCGCCCGCCAGGGAGTTGGGTTCGTAGTTCACCCGCCCGCGGCTGATGGCTCGGCGATGTGCACCATCCCGCTGGTTGTTGTGCACTGGCGCAATGGGAGAATTGATCGGAATTTCATGGAAATTCACCCCACCCAGGCGACTGATCTGCGTGTCCACATAGGAATGAATGCGCCCCTGCAACAGGGGGTCATTGGTGAAATCAATGCCGGGAATAATGTGCGCAGTGCAAAAGGCCACCTGCTCTGTTTCCGGGAAAAACTCATCTGGGTTGCGGTTCAATGTCATTTTTCCAAGGGGCGTCAGCGGCACCATTTCCTCGGGAATCAACTTGGTTGGATCGAGCACGTCAAATTCAAACTGTTCTGCCTGCTCTTCAGTGAAAATTTGTACGCCCAATTCCCATTGCGGGAATGCGCCTGCCTCAATGGCTTCCCACAGATCACGGCGATGAAAATCCGGATCAACGCCCATCAGCTTGGCCGCTTCATCCCATACCAGTGAGTGGGTACCCGCCATCGGATTCCAGTGAAACTTGCAGAATACCGAGTCGCCCGCAGAATTGACAAACCGGAAGGTGTGCACGCCAAAGCCTTGCATCATGCGGTAACTGCGTGGGATGGTCCGGTCGGACATCTGCCACATCAGCATGTGGGCAGATTCGGGCATCAAAGAAACAAAATCCCAGAACGTATCATGCGCGCTCGATGCCTGCGGAATTGCATTGTGAGGCTCAGGTTTCAGTGCATGCACCAGGTCCGGAAACTTCATTGCATCCTGAATGAAGAACACGGGAATGTTGTTGCCCACCAAGTCCCAGTTTCCCTCGTCCGTGTAGAACTTCACCGCGAAGCCGCGCACATCCCTTACCGTATCAGCCGAACCCCTTTCTCCACCCACGGTCGAGAACCGCACAAACACAGGAGTGGTTTTGCCGGGTGCAGCAAAAGGGGCGGCGCAGGTGATGGAACTGAAATCGCTGTACGATTCAAAAAAGCCATGAGCTGCAGACCCGCGCGCATGAACGACCCGCTCTGGAATTCGTTCATGGTCAAAGTGGGTGATCTTTTCACGCAGTATGAAATCTTCCAGGGCCGTGGGTCCGCGCAACCCTGCTTTCAAGGAATGTTGATTGTCAGCAACCGGCACACCCTGATTGGTAGTCAAACGCTGACCAATGCTGTTCACCCGCGAAGAATCCAGGGATG
>JAIXTE010000112.1 GCA_027484315.1 Burkholderiales bacterium
CAACATGCTGGCCAACGCTGCAGTGGAAGGTCGTCTGGAAACACGTGCGGATGCCAGCAGGCATCAAGGCGACTTCCGCCGCATTGTGATTGGCGTGAACGAAACACTGGACGCGGTGATTGGCCCATTGAACGTGGCTGCCAATTATGTGGATCGCATTTCCAAGGGCGATATTCCAGAGAAAATCACCGACAACTACAACGGTGATTTCAACACGATCAAGAACAACCTGAACACCTGCATTGACGTGGTGAACAACCTGGTGGCCGATGCCAACATGCTGGCCAACGCTGCAGTGGAAGGTCGTTTGGAAACACGTGCGGATGCCAGCAGGCATCAAGGTGATTTCCGCCGGATTGTGATTGGCGTGAACGAAACACTGGATGCAGTCATTGCCCCCATCGACGAAGTGAAGCGAGTCATGGCGGCAGTATCGAAAGCTGATTTGTCCCAGAAAATTGACACACTGTACCGCGGTGATTTTGATGAATTGAAGATTGCCGTGAATCGTTCAGTTGAAAGTTTGTCCAGTGCGATGTCAGAAGTTCGTAACGTGATGGATGCAGCGGCCAATGGTGATTTGAGCAAAAAAGTCGAGGGCGCTTACACCGGCGAATTTGATGTGCTCAAAAAGGCGGTCAACAACACGGTAACCCGACTTGCCGACACCATCGACCAGGTCAGGGCTGTCACTTCGACATTGGCCAACGCGGCCGATCAGGTGTCCAGCACTTCGCTCAGTTTGAGCCAGGCTTCCAGCGAGCAGGCTGCAAGTGTGGAGGAGTCCAGTGCATCGGTTGAAGAGATGACCGCATCCATTCAGTCGAACGCACAAAGCGCAGGCGAAACCCGTGAAATGGCATTGAGAGTGAGCGAAAAAGCCAACAATGGCGGTTCAGCCGTGTCCGAAACCTTGAGTGCCATGGAGCAAATCGCCTCAGAAATCTCAATCATCGACGACATTGCCTACAAGACCAACCTGCTCGCATTGAATGCAGCCATTGAAGCAGCCCGTGCCGGTGACCACGGCAAAGGCTTCGCAGTGGTTGCTGCCGAGGTTCGCAAACTTGCGGAACGTTCACAACAGGCTGCACAGGAAATCAGCAAGCTGGCTCAGAACTCGGTGAAGAAGGCGCAACATGCGGGCAACCTGCTGGACGAAATTGTGCCTGCAATTGAGCGCACCGCCACCCTGGTTTCTGAAATTGCCTCGGCTTCCGGGCAACAAAGCCTGGGTGCTGGGCAGATCAACGAAGCCATGAGCCAGCTGAGCCAATTGACACAGCAAAATGCGGGGATGTCTGAGGAGCTGGCAGCCACTGCCGAGTCATTGACTGGCGAGTCGAACAACCTTCGACAGTTGATCGATTTTTTCAAGACATCGGATGGCCATGTTGTTCATAGCCAAAAGGTGGTGAGTGGTCGCAAGCGAGAAACCAAAAGCCTTGTTTCCGCGTTTGATGGCGACTTTGAAAAATTCTGATTTCACGGTAGTTGAGTAAAGCAGTGTCACGGGGGGAAATCCTCGTGACACTTTTTCATTGAGGCCCAGCTATAAAGCGTTGGCGATTCAAACACTGTTTATACTTTGCATCGCTAAAACGCCCGAGAGTTTGGGCTTGATGCTGTCGACCCACTGGTCTGCAATGGACTTTTTCTATTGGGGCGACTTGATCAATCGCAAGGCTACATTGAATATTTGCATGCTGATTTCGCGCACCCTTACAGAAGATGCGTTGGGGTATCTCAGCAAGTACATCCGCTTTTGCCTTGTTCAGAGGCAATCGATTCTTACATGGAGTTTCAATCCCTTAACTTGAATGCCGGGGAGGATGGCGTCGGTTTCAACGCGACACTCAGCGATAGTCTCAAGGTGATGTTTCTTTTGAAGGTGAATTGTCCAAAGCGAGTCAAGTTTCAGAATGCGCCCACTATATTCCCTTATGGCAGTTGTCGCAGTGACTGCTTTCCTGTGCGCAAGTTTCGTTAACGGTATTTGCCTTACTTCAATTAGTCAACCGCACCTACCTTCTTGAGGGCGCCTTTCAATTCGAATCTGGAAGCGGCTTTTGGAATGATGGCGAATTTGCACAATCCAAGCCCCTTTAATTTGGACCAAGGCTCCGATGAATGGACGATAACCTTCTCTTGAATTGGAGCGGGCAAGTCGTGCAATACTGCCGCGACCTTAGGGGCATTGGCATCCAACACATTCAAATCTACGATCACCGCATCGAACTCATCGCTAAACGCCAGTTCTTTAAACTGCGCCAAACGTCCTGTTATTTCGTTTTGGGTTCTATCTTGGAAAATACCCGTCAAGCGGTCCGTTAACATATCGCAAAGGACCGGCGCATCTTCCAAAATTAACAATCGTATTGTTGATTCCATACTTATATCCAAAGATCTAAAGCGCTTCTGGTTTTCTGACGCGAAAGAACAAACCACCAATGCGTAATCTCAAATCAGGCAAGATTCTGTGTAGAGCAGAAAATCTCATTGCCCCCGCATCTCAATTCGCGCAGCGATCGCCCATGAAGTTTTCAGGACAGGTGTTTGTTGTATCCAGTTGATCAACCCGTGTCATTTTTCTCACGTCAGCAGATTATTCGCTATTTAGTGGTTGTGATGATAATTACTGTAGTTTACATTTGGTATTGTTAAATATAAACATTAGGAATATTTAACAATGATATTGTATTGATACATCTTGAACAAGATGGATTTGATAACGAAGTTAGATTAGAGCACCCACTCCGGCACCAAACGTATTGGTTTTAATATGGTGGCCGACTTCGGGATTAGTGGTATTGGGTGGTTGAAATGAAAAAAGCCTGAGTTTTTACACTCAGGCTTTTTGTATTTTGTGGTGGGTCGTGCGAGATTCGAACTCACGACCAAAGGATTAAAAGTCCTCTGCTCTACCAGCTGAGCTAACGACCCACAATTCGCATCAGGCTTTCACCCTCAACCGAAGACCGCGATTATGGCCAACTTTTGCAAAGTGGTCAAGCCCTGCAATGCCAAAAAATCATTATTTTTTATCAGAAAGCACGTAAGGGTTTGATATCTTGAAACGTTTCAGGATTTCGATTTCTCGGCGTTCCATCAGTTCTGCCTGATTGTCGCTTTCATGCACATAGCCTTGGGCGTGCAGGCAGCCGTGAACAATCAGGTGGGCCAGGTGGTCGATTGGGTCTTTGCGCTGCTCTGCAGCTTCGCGTTCCACCACGGTGGGGCAAATCACGATGTCGGCCATGAACACGGGCAGGCCCGAGTCAGCACCCAGGTCGGGCATTTCCATCGGAAAGGTCAGCACGTTCGTGGCGTAGTCTTTTCCGCGGAAGTCACGGTTCAGTTGCCGGCCTTCCTCTTCACCCACCAAGCGGATGGTAATCTCCGAGCGGTCAAGGAAGCAGGCTTTCGCCCAACGGCGAATGCGGCTGTTGTCCACTTCTGAGAAAGGCGGGTGGTCGGCATGCACGGCCCATTGAATGGCCACGCTGACAAGGTTGCTGGCTTTATTGGGCATTGGGTTCGGTTGGCAGGTTGGTTCGTTCGGGGTTGTGAAAACGTTCATAAGCCTCAACAATACGGGCCACCAGGGGGTGGCGAACCACGTCCTGGCTGGTGAAGTAGGTCATTGAGATGCCTTTCACGTTGCGCAGCACGTGTTGGGTTTGTACCAGCCCGCTTTGCTGGCCACGCGGCAGGTCGATCTGGGTCACGTCACCGGTGATCACTGCCTTGCTGCCAAAACCAATGCGGGTCAAAAACATTTTCATCTGTTCGGGCGTGGTGTTCTGCGCCTCATCGAG
>JAIXTE010000035.1 GCA_027484315.1 Burkholderiales bacterium
CACCAGGCTCAGTTCTCCGAAGTTCTTGTAGCCCAGCATTTGCGCTTCTTCCTGGCGCAATTGCAGCAATTCACGAATCAAGGCCGTGTTGTCCAGTTCTGCCGGGCCAAATTCCGATGCGCGTTTGGCATAGGCTTCATACAGCGTTTCCCGCAGTTCGCGTTTGTCTGCGTACTGAAGCACAGGGAAATAGGATGGAAACTGCAGGGTGAATTTGTAGCCTTCCTTGCCTTCGGATTTGGCCAGTTCTTCAGCAGCCTGCACCGCATATTCTGGAATGCCGGCCAGGTCAGCCTTGTCCGTCACAATGTATTCAAAGGCGCTTGTGGCATCCAGAACGTTCTCGGAAAACTTCGCTGTGATGGCAGCCTGTCGATCCTGTATTTCTGCATACCGGGGTTTTTGTTCAGCGGGCAGTTCTGCACCACCCAGCTTGAAGCCGCGGATGGAGTTGGCCAGTACTTTCATGCGCGCGGGTGTAAAACCTTTTGCCGCTTCGCTTTGTTCAACAGCTTTGTAAATGGCGTACAAGCGTTCATCCTGACCCACCATGGTCCAGAATTCCGTGGTTTTGGGCAGGCAGGCGTTGTAAGCCGCACGCAGTTCTTCGGTGTCAGCCACCGAATGCAGGTGCCCAACTACGCCCCAGGCGCGGCCAAGTTGTTCGCACACCGAATCCAGCGGCAGCAGTGTGTCGTCCCAGGTGGCTTGTTCAGGTGCGGTGCTGGCCGTGATTTCAAGCTGTTGTTTGGCCGCTGCCAGCAATGCATCAATTGCGGGTTCCACGTGCTCGGTCTTGATGTCTGAAAACCGGGGCAGTCCGGAAAAGTCGAGGAGGGGGTTGTTCGCACTCGTGCTGATGTCTTGGCTCATGGTCTTGGGGTCCTGCTAAAAAATTCTTGATGGCTGCGCTTACATGCTGCGCTTAAATGCTACGTTCAACCGCTTCAATGGTGTTTTGCAGCAGCATGGTGATGGTCATTGGGCCAACACCACCGGGCACGGGGGTAATCCATCCGGCCACTTCACTGGCGGAATCAAAGTCGACATCGCCGCACAACTTGCCGTCTGGCAGGCGGTTAATGCCCACATCAATCACCACAGCACCTGGTTTGATCATGTCACCAGTGATCATATTGGGGCGACCTACCGCAACTACAAGTACGTCTGCGCGCAAACAATGTGATTTCAGGTCTTTGGTTTTGCTGTTGCACAGGGTAACCGTTGCCCCTTGCTGCAACAACAACATGGCTTGCGGCTTGCCCACAATGTTGCTGGCCCCAATGACAACCGCTTCAGCGCCACGTAAATCTATACCGGTCAGTTCCAGCATCTTCATGACACCATACGGTGTACAAGGGCGAAACAGGGGTTTGCCGGTCATTAACAGCCCCGCATTGCTGATGTGGAAACCGTCCACATCCTTTTCTGCGCTGATGGATTCAATCACCAAGTGGGAATCGAAGTGCCGCGGCAATGGCAGCTGTACCAGTATGCCGTGAATGGTGGGATCGGCGTTCAATTGTTCAACCAAGCCGACAAGCGCATTTTGGCTGGTGTTTTCAGGCATGCGGTGCATCACCGATTTGAATCCGGCTTTCTCGCAGGCGGATACCTTGTTGCGCACATAAACTTGCGACGCCGGGTCTTCACCCACCAGTACAACAGCCAGACCGGGTTGGTGGCCCAGTGCCGTCAATTCCGCAGCGCGCGCTGCAATGGTTTCCCGAATGGAGGCGGCCAGTTCAGTGCCGCTGATGATTTGTGCAGACATATTGGAATGTGTTCTTCGAAAGATGGTAATTGTGGTGTTCAGGTCAACAAGGCCAGCAGGCCGGCCTTGTCAGGCGATATGTTCAGGACTGGGCCATTTCCGGTGATTTTCTCAACGCAATCTTGAGCAGGTCGGCCACGGTGGTCACCTGCAGCTTGTCCATGATGTTGGCCCGGTGGGCCTCAACGGTCTTGATGCTGATGTTGAGGTCGTCTGCAATTTGCTTGTTCAGGCGGCCAGACACAATCCGTTCAAGCACTTGCAGCTCACGGGTAGTTAACCGGGCATACAGCTTGTTGATCTGCTCGTCCATTTTGGATGCCTGGGCCAGACCGTGCGCCAGTCGCATGTGCTGGTGGATCAGTTCCTTGATCTTGGTTTCATCAAACGGTTTTTCAAGAAAATCCACTGCACCGTTTTTCATGGTTTCGACGGCCAGGGTCACATCACCGTGGCCGGTAATGAAGACAATCGGAATTGGAATTCCCCGTTCGTTGAGAATCTTCTGTACTTCGATTCCAGACATTTTCGGCATGCGGATATCCAGCAACAATACGCCGGGTTGAGGCCACTGCAATTGGTCCAGGAACAGCTCAGGATCTTCAAAGGTTCTGACCTGGTACCCTTCAGTTTCGATCAGCCATTGCAGGGAATCCCGCACTGCCTCGTCGTCGTCCACAATGAATACGGTTTCGGGCATTTCTGTGGGTCGGGGTTGCGTGTGCAGCATTGGCTTTCATCCATAACAGAACAGTTCACGCGGGCAAAGCAGCTTCTTCGGCCAGGGGCAAGGTGAACTTGAACACGATGCCATTGACTTCGGCAGGTTCTACCCACAATTGGCCCTGATGATACTCAATAATAGTACGACAGATATTCAAACCCATGCCCATTCCGTCAGATTTGGTAGTGAAAAACGACTCAAAGAGCCGCTGACGAATCTCTTCCGGCACACCCACGCCATGGTCTCGCACTTCCACCAGCGCGAACTGGGCAGACTGGCTCACCCGAATTTCCACATGCTTTTGCTCACCCACCAAATGCCCCATGGCCTCGAAGCCGTTTTTAATCAGGTTCATCAGCACCTGTTCAATCAAAACCGGGTCGGCCAGCACCGACAGCAGCGCATCTGGAATGTCCATTTCAATGCGTGCCATGTGGTGTTTGGCGTCCAGTTGAGAAAAGCTGACCGCGTCTTCAATGATTTTGCCGATGGGGCAAGGGCTGCGCTTGGGTTCCTGCTGCTTGACGAATTCGCGTATGCGGCGAATCACATCGCCTGCCCGTTGGGCCTGCACATTCACTTTTTCAAGTACAGGTAATAATTCTTCAGGGCTGACTTTGCCCGACTTAAGCCGGGCGACACTGCCCATGTTGTAATTCGAGATGGCAGCCAGGGGCTGGTTGATTTCGTGAGCCAGCGAGGAGGCCAGTTCCCCAAGAGTGATGAGGCGGGACGTGAATTGCAATTTCTCCTGCTGCTGCCTGGACATGTTTTCCGCTTCTTTTCGGGAAGAAATGTCGGTAGCCACCTGCATGATCACGGTGACCCCGTCCACCCAGGAAATTGAACGACGGCGAATTTCATACCAGCGTTGCGAGCCGGTGTTCAACCACTCGAAGGGTTCAAACTGGTTGGCGCGGTTGCGTCGGCTCTTGGACATGCGGGGAGGGGTGGTGTTTGCAAACCATTCGCGGTGCAGGCGGTTAACGAATATGTACTCGTCTGCGCCAGCATCCGGGCCTTGAACGCACACAGCAGCGTCCAGTTCTTCCAGAATTCGCACAAATCGCCTGTGTGCGGCCGCCAGTTCGTCACGAACACGGCGTGGTTCGGTGATGTCGGTCATGGAGGTCATCCAGCCACTTTGCTCGCCTTCGCTGTCGACCAACGGTGACACATACATTCGCGCATCAAACAGGCTGCCATCCCGGCGGCGCACCTGGACTTCAATGCCTTTCTGGGGTGCATTACCCGAAAGAATCAGGTCCAGGCTGGCTTGCTGCTCCTCAAAGGATCGGTCAGGCCAATATGGAAAGGGAGGCGCCATGCCCACCAGTTCGGTTTCCCGGTAACCCGTCATTCTGCAGAAAGCAGGGTTGACATAGGTAATGCGGCCCTGCATGTCAATCGCACGCATGCCGGTGATCACGGAATCTTCCATGGCCCGACGAAACTTGGTTTCCGCGAGTAGCCGTTTTTCAGCCTGGCTTCTCAGTTTGGCGTGCCGGAACAGCAGGATGAAACTCCACACAATCACCAGCGACAGCCCAAAAACAGTCCAGGCCAGCATGTTGGAAAACAATTCTGTATTGGTCTTGTAAAGCACCGCACGCAACTTCAGGCCATGCCCAGGTGGGTCCAGTGGCACCTCGTGACTTAACTTCGCATTGTCAATTGATCGGCTGACGTTGGACGCCACCGGGTTGCCACCCCCGTCCACTATGCTCACCAGGTAGAGCTGCACAAATGAATCAGGTACCGCATCATTCAACAGGGAAGCCATTGGTACCGTTGCCGCAACCGTGCCCTGAAATTCGCCCTTCGACAGGATCGGACTGTGAATTTCTATGTACACCTTGCCTGATGGCCCCAGGAAAGGCCGTGAAAAAACCGGCAGGCGTGTTTCCGAGGCCGTATTGAACGCCCAGTAACTTTCCGCATCTTCAATGGTTTCGTACAGCGGGTGCAGTATTTCAGTGGACCGCAAAGCGGGCAGTGACAAGTGCGTGACCCGCCTTTCATTGTCCACAACCAGTACCGTGCTGACTTCCTGAAATTCATTCATCAGGGCTGCAGACGAGGCCCGAAAGCGGTCCATGTCAGCACTGCTCTCCTCCAGCCCCCGTGAAATCAGGCCCAAGCGTTCCTGGGCTGAAAGCAGGCGTGTTCGGATGGTTTGGCGCGCCAGTTCGACATCGCGGATTACACGCAACTGGGTCTGGTTTTGGTCTTCCGAGTGAAGCGTGTAGAAAAACGCTCCCATGGCCAACAGGAACAGGATGATACCCACCAGCGGGGTAGCCCAAACCAGTGGGCTCGTACGGGGTTGTTCGCTCAGGCGCACGGTTGAATTTGTCTCGAAAACCAAATGATGACAGCAGTGTACAAAACATGCAGCAGCACCGGTCAGGCCTTTTAAGGGGATTGGGGAAAATCCTTATAAATTCCACGATACGAAATCGCAACTCACATTTTGAAACTTTCTGGATTAGGTGTGATACTCTAATCTCAACAGGAAATACGGCCAAAAGTTTGTATTTCTTTATAAGAAACCCAGAGACCCCAGGAGGAAGCAATGTCAGCGCAACTCAATTTCCCCGGATCAGACGATCCTGATTTCCAAGAAACCCAAGAATGGCTTGATGCCCTGGAGGCCGTACTTGAGCGTGAAGGCCCAGAGCGTGCGCATTACCTGTTGGAACAGCTTATTGCCAAAGCCCGTTTGAGTGGTGCTTTCATTCCGTTCTCTGCCAACACTGAATACGTCAACACCATTCCTGTGCACCAGGAAACCCGTTGTCCCGGGAATATGGAATACGAAGAGCGCCTGCGTTCCTGGATGCGCTGGAATGCCATGGCCATGGTGGTGCGTGCCAACAAGAAAAGCCCACCCGATGGTGGCGACCTGGGTGGTCACATTGCCTCTTTCGCCTCGCTGGCGACCATGCTGGGTGTAGGTTTCAACCATTTCTGGCATGCAGAAGACGAAAACCATGGTGGCGATTTGCTTTACCTTCAGGGCCACGTGTCGCCCGGTATTTATGCTCGCGCATTTCTAGAGGGCCGCCTGACTGAAGACCAGCTGAACAATTTCCGCCAGGAAGTGGATGGCAAGGGCCTTTCCAGCTACCCACACCCCAAGCTGATGCCCGATTTCTGGCAATTCCCAACTGTGTCCATGGGCCTGGGCCCATTGATGGGCATTTACCAGGCGCGTTTCCTGAAGTACCTGCATGCCCGTGGCATTTGTGACACGTCACAGCGCAAGGTCTGGGTGTTCTGCGGTGACGGTGAAATGGATGAACCCGAATCACTGGGTGCAATTGGCATGGCCGCGCGCGAAAAGCTCGACAACCTGGTGTTCGTGGTGAACTGCAACCTGCAGCGACTGGACGGCCCGGTGCGCGGCAACGGCAAGATCATTCAGGAACTGGAAGGTGAATTCCGCGGTTCCGGCTGGAACGTACTCAAAGTGATTTGGGGCGGCTACTGGGATGAACTGCTGGCGCGTGACAAAGACGGTCTGATGCGCAAGGTCATGCTTGAAATGGTTGATGGCGAATACCAGAACTGCAAGGCCAATGACGGCGCGTATGTGCGCAAGAACTTCTTCGGCAAGCACCCCAAGTTGCTCGAAATGGTTGCCCGCATGACGGATGAAGACATCTGGCGACTGAACCGTGGCGGCCACGACCCCCACAAGGTACATGCTGCCTACGACGCAGCCATGAAGCATGAAGGTCAGCCCACCGTGATTCTGGCCAAAACCGTGAAAGGTTTCGGCATGGGCAAGGTTGGACAGGGCAAGAACACTACCCACCAGCAGAAAAAGCTGGACATTCAGTCCATCAAGGAATTCCGCGACCGCTTCAACATTCCGGTTTCGGACGACATCATTGACGACGTGCCTTTCTACAAGCCCGCTGAGGATTCACCTGAAATCAAATATTTGCACGAACGCCGCAAAGCCCTGGGCGGTTACTTGCCCAAACGCCGCCGTGAAGCCGATGAAAAGCTGAAGGTACCTGGTCTGGATGCGTTTGAAGCCGTGCTGGAACCCACGAAAGAAGGCCGTGAAATTTCAACCACGCAAGCCTTTGTACGCGTGCTGACCGCGCTGGTGCGTGACAAGGAAATTGGCCAGCGAATTGTGCCGATTGTGCCCGATGAAGCCCGTACCTTTGGTATGGAAGGCATGTTCCGCCAGTTGGGTATTTATTCTTCCCAAGGGCAGTTGTACGAGCCAGTCGACAAAGACCAGGTGATGTATTACCGCGAAGACAAGGCCGGCCAGATTCTTGAAGAGGGCATCAACGAAGCCGGTGCTTTCAGTTCCTGGATCGCAGCGGCCACATCGTATTCCACAAACAACCGCGTGATGATTCCGTTCTACATCTATTACTCCATGTTCGGTTTCCAGCGCGTGGGCGACTTGGCCTGGGCTGCGGGCGACATGCAGGCACGCGGTTTCCTCCTGGGCGGCACTGCCGGGCGCACCACATTGAACGGCGAAGGCTTGCAGCACGAAGATGGTCACAGCCATATTTTGTCATCGACCATTCCGAACTGCGTCAGCTACGACCCCACTTTCGCGCATGAACTGGCCGTGATCATTCAGCATGGCTTGAAGCGCATGGTTGAAGACCAGGAAAACGTGTTCTATTACCTCACCGTGATGAACGAAAACTACGCTCAGCCTGGCCTGAAAAAAGGCACCGAAGACGGCATCATCAAAGGCATGTATGTTTGCCGTGAATCAACCTTGAAAAAGGCCGGCAAGAAGCGTGTTCAATTGCTGGGTTCAGGCACCATTTTGCGTGAATCGCTTGAAGCGGCTGAATTGCTTGAAAAAGATTGGGGCGTTGCAGCCGATGTGTGGTCAGTGACCAGTTTCACCGAACTGCGCCGTGAAGGGCTGGATGTGGAGCGTGACAACATGCTGCATCCTGAACAGAAATCCAAGCCCAGTTATGTTGAAACCCAGTTGGGCAAAACCGAGGGCCCGATCGTGGCTTCGACCGACTACATGAAGCTATTTGCTGACCAGATTCGCCCCTTCATGCCCAAGGGCCGTGAATACAAGGTGCTGGGTACAGACGGCTTTGGCCGCTCCGATTTCCGTTCCAAACTGCGCGAGCATTTTGAGGTGAACCGCCATTTCGTAACCGTTGCTGCTTTGAAGGCCTTGGCCGATCAGGGCGACATCCCGCTGAGTACCGTGGGTGAAGCAATCAAGAAATACGGCATCAACCCCAACAAGCCCAACCCAGCCTACGCATAACTGGCAGCGCACGAGAAAAGGACGAGCGACATGACAATCGAAATCAAGGTACCCGACATTGGCGATTTTGACGGGGTGGAAATTATTGAAGTGCTGGTGAAAGTGGGTGACACCGTGGCGGCGGAGCAATCCATCATCACAGTAGAATCGGACAAAGCCAGCATGGAAATTCCATGCCCGCAAGCCGGTGTGGTGAAAGAAATGAAATTGAAAGTCGGTGACAAGGTGGCGCAAGGCACCTTGATGCTGATTCTGGAACCGACTGAAAGTGGAGCAACCGCCGCGAAGGCGGAATCGGCGGCCAAGGCTGAAACTGCTGTGCCAGAAGCAAAAGCTGACAAGCCGAATGCCGAAGCACCCAAGGTTGAAGCACCCAAGGCAGAACAGCCCAAGGCTGCTGAAACATCAAAAGCAGTTGTACCCGCAGAAGCACACGACCCCACCAAGGCGGCAACAAATGCACCGCATGCAAGCCCATCGGTGCGAAAGTTTGCGCGCGAGTTGGGTGTCAATTTGGCCACCGTATCCGGCACGGGCCCCAAGGGTCGAATTACACCCGACGACGTGCGCAATTTTGTAAAAGCCGCAGTGGCGAATGTGGGTTCAAGTTCTTCAAGCACGGCCAAAGGTGGCAGTGGCGTAGGCCTTGATTTGCTGCCTTGGCCAAAAATTGATTTCACCAAGTTTGGTGAAATTGAAGAACAAGACCTTTCCCGCATCAAGAAATTGTCAGGTCCCAACCTGCACCGCAACTGGGTCATGATTCCGCATGTCACGCAGTTCGACGAAGCTGACATTACCGACCTGGAGCAATTCCGCAAAGACACCAACGCGGCCTTGGCCAAGCAGGGTGTCAAGCTGACGATGCTTGCCTTTGTCATGAAAGCCTGTGTGGCTGTGCTGAAAAAATACCCCGCTTTCAACGCGTCTTTGAGCGAAGCTGGCGACAAGTTGATTTTGAAGAAGTACTGGAATATCGGTTTCGCGGCAGACACACCAAACGGCTTGGTTGTACCCGTCATCAAGGGCGTGGACCAGAAAGGCTTTTCGCAAATTGCCAATGAGCTTGGTGAGTTGTCAGCACAGGCGCGTGACGGCAAGTTGAAAGGCGCTGACATGCAGGGCGCCACCTTCACGGTGTCCTCACTCGGTGGGGTGGGTGGAACCTTGTTCACACCAATCATCAATGCGCCGGAGGTGGCTATTCTGGGCTTGTCGAAATCGGCCATGAAACCGGTCTGGAACGGCAAGGAATTTGAGCCCCGCTTGATGTTGCCGCTTAGCCTGAGTTATGACCACCGAGTCATCGACGGCGCCATGGCAGCCCGATTCACTACCGAGCTTGCTGGCGTGTTGGCCGACATGCGTAAAGTTCTGCTTTAAGGGGGCGAACACATGAAATTGATCGTTCCGGATATTGGTGACTTTGACACCGTCGAAATCATTGAAGTGTTGGTCAAGGAAGGCGACACCGTCAGCAAAGAACAATCCTTGATCACAGTGGAATCCGACAAAGCCAGCATGGAAATTCCTGCCTCTGGTGATGGCGTGGTGACGAAGCTTTTGGTCAAGGTGGGCGACAAGGTGTCCAAGGGCAGCGAGATTTGTGAAATCTCCGCCGCTGGTGGTGCTGCCCAATCACCGGCCGCACCCGCTGCTTCACCTGCTGCTCCTGCCACCGCGCCTGTCCAAAAAGCCGAAGCAAAACCTGAAGCTGCTGCCCCAGCGAAAGCGCCCAGCGCTGCGCCTGCCAGCAACTACAGCGGGCAGGTGGATCACACTTGTGATGTGGTGGTTCTCGGCGCTGGGCCCGGCGGCTATTCTGCGGCTTTTCGCAGTGCCGATTTGGGTATGAATACCATCCTTGTTGAACGTTATCCAACCTTGGGTGGCGTGTGCCTGAATGTGGGTTGCATTCCTTCCAAAGCCTTGTTGCACACCGCCCAGGTTCTGGAAGAAGCACAACACATGAGCGACCATGGTATTGCTTTTGCGCAGCCGAAAATTGATTTGGACAAATTGCGTGCCCACAAGGAAAGTGTAGTGGGTAAGCTCACCGGTGGCTTGGCTGGCATGGCCAAAGGCCGCAAGGTCAAAGTGGTGCAGGGCGTGGGCAGCTTTGTCAGTGCAAATCACCTTGAGGTGGTGGCAACGGATGGCAGCAAACAGGTGGTGCAGTTCAAGAAGGCGATTATCGCTGCGGGTTCACAGCCTGTGCATTTGCCTTTTATACCTGAAGACCCGCGCATTGTAGATTCCACAGGTGCACTTGAATTGCCCTTCATCCCCAAGCGCATGCTGATTATCGGTGGTGGCATCATCGGCCTGGAAATGGCCACGGTGTATTCAGCCTTGGGTGCACGTCTGGACGTCGTGGAAATGTTGCACGGCTTGATGCAGGGCGCTGATCGCGACTTGGTCAAGGTGTGGCAAAAGCGCAATGCGCCGCGCTTCGACAACATCCTGATGAAGACCAAAACCGTGGGTGTGGAAGCCACCAAGAAAGGCATTTTGGTGACTTTCGAAGGGGAGCAGGCACCCAAGGAACCCCAGTTGTATGACATGGTGCTTGTGTCAGTGGGTCGCACGCCCAATGGCAAGAAAATCGGGGCTGACAAAGCAGGTATTGCGGTGACCGACCGTGGCTTCATTCCCGTTGACAAACAAATGCGCACCAATGTGCCCAATATTTTCGCGATTGGCGACGTGGTAGGGCAACCCATGCTGGCCCACAAAGCGGTGCATGAGGCGCATGTGGCTGCTGAAACTGCGGCAGATGAAAAGGCTTATTTTGACGCGCGGGTTATTCCTAGTGTGGCTTACACACACCCCGAAGTGGCTTGGGTTGGCTTGACTGAAGACCAGGCCAAAGACCAGGGGATCAAAATCGGCAAAGCCGTATTCCCTTGGGCCGCTTCTGGTCGCGCCATTGCCAACAATGCGGATGATGGTTTCACCAAGCTGTTGTTCGATGAAGAAACCAAGCGAATTGTCGGCGGCGGCATTGTCGGCATGAATGCTGGCGACTTGATCGGCGAGGTTTGTCTGGCTGTAGAAATGGGTGCTGACGCAGTCGACATCGGCAAAACCATCCACCCGCACCCTACCTTGTGTGAAAGTGTGGGCATGGCTGCCGAGGTGTACAAGGGTGTTTGTACTGATTTGCCAGCGCAGAAGAAAAAGTAGACCTCTGTTGTGTCGCATCAGTTTTTCGGAAAAGCCAACTGCGTGCAGTTGGTTTTTTCTTTTTGGCCTTTCCTCGGGGCAGGGGGGCAAACTGCATTTAAAATGAACAAACCCGCAAATTACCTCACAGGAAATTACCCAGTTCATGGATGCTTTAAGTCTAAAGAAAATGGTGGCCAAGGCTGCACTTGAGTATGTTCAGCCCGGTACGGTCCTGGGTGTCGGTACAGGTTCTACCGTGGACTGTTTTATTGATGCATTGGCCGAATCAGGTATTCAGCTCAAAGGCGCAGTGTCGTCTTCGGTGCGGTCTGAAAAAAAGCTGCGTGAAATTGGTGTGCCAATTGTCGATATGAACGATGTTGAAAGCCTGTCGGTGTATGTGGATGGGGCGGATGAAGTGGATCCTGTCAATTGCCTGATCAAGGGGGGCGGTGGCGCCAACACTCGAGAGAAAATCGTGGCTGACATTTCCGAAAAGTTTGTCTGTATTGCAGACCAGTCGAAACTGGTGCAGGTGCTGGGTGCATTTCCCTTGCCGGTTGAAGTGTTGCCCATGGCGCGCAATGCAATTGCCCGCAAACTGACGGCCATGGGAGGCCAAGTGAAGTTGCGTGAAGGCTTCACCACTGACAACGGCAATGTCATTCTTGATGTGTCAGGGTTGAAAATTACCGACCCCGTGGCCATGGAAAAAGACATTAATCACTGGCCAGGCGTGGTCACCAATGGACTTTTCGCCATTCGACGGGCAGATGTGGTGTTAATTGCGACAGCAGACGGCATTAAAACCCTGTAATGAGGGTCCTTGTCGAAGGGAATGCCTGAAGAGTCATAAAGAACATGGCAGAATAAAGTTGAGAATTCACCAGCTTTGACAAATTTCTGTCATGTGTCTGTGTCACATTGCATTGTTACAACAAATATCAGCTTAAGGAAGACAAATGACTGAACACACCTCCAAACAGTACGACGCAGAACTGGAGTCACTGCGCACCCGTGTTCTACAGATGGGTGGATTGGTGGAGAATCAAATCGTGTCAGCCATCGAAGGTCTAGGCGCCCCTGATACCAATATTTTCAAGGAAGTGATCCGCCGCGAGCAGGAAGTCAACCAGATCGAATTGGAAATTGACGAACTGTGCAATCACATTCTGGCTCGTCGCCAACCCGCTGCTGTTGATTTGCGTTCGGTCATTGTGGCGATCAAGATGATTCGTGATCTTGAGCGCATTGGTGACGAGGCTGAAAAAGTCGCTCGCATGGGGATGATGATCGCCGACGCTGGCAAGCATTTTGTACCCAAGGTGGATTTGCACCGAATTGCGAGCAACGCCATTGCCATGTTGCGCAAGGTGCTGGATTCCTATGCGCGCGTGAACGCTGTTTCTGCTGCAGAAGTGGTCAAGGCTGACATCGAGGTGGATGACGAATTCAAGGCAATTCTGCGCCAGTTGATCACCTTCATGATGGAAGACCCGCGCACCATTTCCCGCTCAATCGAGATTCTGTTCATTGCCAAGGCCATTGAGCGCATTGGTGACCACTCCAAGAACATGTCAGAGCACGTGGTTTACATGGTCAAGGGGCGTGATGTGCGTCACCAAGGCCCTGACGTTGTTGCGCAGGAAGCCTCGGGCAACTGATCTACAGGTTTTTCTGGCCCAGAAAAACCCAAGCCACCGCAATGTTGCAAATTGTGCATGCACACAGCGCTGCGGTGGTGTAGAAAAACACACAGGCAAGTGCATACATTTGTTCCAGCATGATGCCCAAAAAAAGCATGAGCAAAGTCAGCGCGATCCATCTTCTGAGGTAGACAAGCAGGTAATGGCGTTGGGCCTTGTTGTGCGCAATGGCTGCAGCCCGGAGATACAACTCGTTGACATTGGCGTCGTGAAACAGCCACTGGAAAAAGAAATAACGAAACAGCACACTGCTCTGGAAGTTGTCCATGCCAAAACCTCCGCTAAACAGTTTTAGTATGCAACGCTGTATGCAATAAGAAAAGCCCCTGAAAAAGGGGCTTTTCTGTTTATGTCATGCCGTTACATGCTTTTTGGCTTCTCGGCCAGAGGCAATGTTTGCAACAAAATCAGTTGCTTGGTGGTACGTAACCTGCGGCTTGCTCTGCGCCGTCACCAAAGAAGTGCTTGTCCATTTGTTCCATCAGGTATTTGCGCGCGCGGGCGTCTGCCAGGCTCAGTCGGTTTTCATTCACCAACATGGTTTGGTGCTTCAACCAGTCTTGCCAGGCTTGCTTGGACACGTTCTCGAAAATCTTTTTTCCCAGTTCGCCTGGTGCTGGCGGGAAGTCCAGGCCCTCTGCTTCCTTGCCCAGTTTGACGCAATTGACTGTACGTGCCATTTTAAAACTCCTTAAATTGCAGTGTTGGTTGCCACATTGACTCGGGCGTATTTTACAAAATCAAAGCCCCATGTGCGCTCAGCGCTCGCTGGATTGACTGTTCGTCCCACCTCAATGAAACGCGTGCGGTCCCAGCGAGGAAAACTTGCATCACCCTCGAAATCATGGTGTATCTCGGTCAAGATCAGTTCATCCACCAGGTTCTGGTCCAGCGCCTGCTGATAGAGGTTGCTGCCGCCAATCAAAAAAACCTGATCGAAGCCGTTGAGCCAGCTCAAGGCGTTTGGCAGATTGGTGGCACTTGCAATTTGAGTGGTGCTGCCTGCTGGCAATGTGGCCGGATAGGCGATCAGATTTCTTGGGGTGCTGTCTTTTGCTGGGGCGGGCTGCCAGCTTGGATCGCTGCTGAGCACCACATTCAAGCGACCGGGTAAGGGGCGGTTGATTGATTCATAGGTTTTACGGCCCATGAGTACAGGGCAACCCAGCGTGGTTTGCTTGAAAAATGCCAGGTCCTCGGGCAGGTGCCAAGGCAGGCGGTTGTCGATTCCGATGATTCCGTTCTGGGCCACGGCAGCCACAATGGTTACTTTCATGCGCTTATACGGCCACGGGTGCTTTGATGTGCGGGTGGCAGGTGTAATTCAGAATTTCAAAATCATCGAAGGTGTATTCGAAAAGGCTTGCCGCTTTGCGCTTGATGTTCAGCGTGGGTAGCGGGTAGGGCTTGCGGCTGAGCTGTTCGGCCACCTGTTCCATGTGATTGCTGTACAAATGGCAGTCGCCACCTGTCCAGACGAAGTCCCCGACTTCCAGGTCGCATTGCTGCGCCACCATGTGGGTCAACAGGGCATAACTTGCGATATTGAAGGGCACACCAAGAAAAATATCGGCACTGCGTTGGTAAAGCTGGCAACTCAGCTTGCCCTCGGCCACGTAGAACTGAAACAGGGCATGGCAGGGCGGCAACTTCATGTTATTGATTTCAGCCACGTTCCAAGCACTCACAATGTGGCGGCGGGAATCGGGGTTGGTTTTGATTTGCTCGACCAACTGACTGATCTGGTCAATGTGACGGCCGTCTGCTGTTGGCCAGCTTCGCCATTGCACACCATACACCGGGCCCAGGTTGCCGTTTTCATCGGCCCATTCATCCCAGATGCTGACACCGTTTTCCTTGAGGTAGCGAATGTTGCTGTCACCCATCAGGAACCACAGCAACTCGTGAATAATCGAGCGGGTGTGCAGTTTCTTGGTGGTCACCATGGGAAAGCCGTCTTGCAGATTGAAGCGCATCTGGTAACCAAACACGGAACGCGTGCCCGTGCCGGTGCGGTCCATTTTTTCGGTGCCGTGGTTCAGCACATGCTGCATCAAGTCAAGGTACTGTTGCATGGTGTCAATTCGAGTAAAGTCGTCATTCAATCAGCCTTCCAGTTTACCTTGCTACTGACCATGCGTTAGCGTTTCAGTGCTCAACTAATCGCTCGACATGCGTTCTAGCAGTCTATGCGCGACTTACTTGACACCTTGGCGCGGTTGTCAGCTGCCTGCCGGAGAACTTACTGACTGTTATTGCCACCTCGGCGCGGTTGCTTTTTTCCTGCCGGAGAACTTACTGACCGTTGTTACCACCTCGGCGCGAATTCCAATCGCTCGCCAGAAAACCTGTCATTCCCTTTTGAAGTTCACACTAACTCACCTAACTCGGCAACAAACACGGCCGAGTCTCGGTGTCGGCTTGCAGCCGAACGTTGCATGTGAATTCAAACGGGCAGATTTTCTTGAATGGCGAAGCGACTGAAACCTCGCTGCCGAGGTGGCCGGAACGCCGCAGTGACTGCTCGGGCAGTGCAACAGTGAGGTGGGGAGAACATCGCGGTGACCGCTTGGTCGACCTGGTTCGCCGGCAGCAGGCAGTGATCCAGAACTGGACTTCGTGCAGAACCGGACTGTGCGTAGAACCAGACCATGCGCAGATCCGAATTTCCAAGTGTTCGCTTGCTGACCAATCAGAAAACTTGCCGACTTGGCGTGCAGGTCCGAACGTTCGCGTCAGCGAAAGTCAGACCCGACCACGATTTTTTGTCGGGTCGGGCTTAGTGATGGCGCAAGCGACCAAGTCGAGATGCCAAGTTTTCGGTCAGCAGCGACACTGGGAATTTGGTTCAAGCCCAAGGTTTGGTTCAATCCCAAAGTTTGATTCAAGCACGGTGGTGTGCTGGTTCAGTTCGCCACATTCGCCATCAGTTTTTGCGCATTCTCATCAATGAACTGAAGTGAGGCCAGCTTCGCATACAAGCCCTGTTTCGCCATCAGGTCTTTGTGCGTGCCTATTTCAACAATCTTGCCTTCGTTCATCACAACGATTCGGTCGGCGGCCATCACTGTGGCCAAGCGGTGCGCAATAATCAGCGTGGTTCGGCCATGGCGACTTTTCTCGATGGCCTGTTGCACCAGTTGCTCGCTTTCAGCGTCCAGGCTGGCTGTGGCTTCATCCAGCAGCAGCAGGCCTGCATCCCGAAGCACGGCGCGCGCGATGGACACGCGCTGGCGTTCTCCACCACTCAGTCGAACACCTTTTTCGCCCACCGAGGTGTCCAGGCCATCAGGCATGCGGCGTACAAATTGGGTGGCCGCTGCATCGGCCAAAGCCTTGTCGATTTCCTCGGCTGTGGCGTCGGGTTTGCTGTAGCGCACATTGTCTTTCAGGGTTCCGGAGAAAATCACCGCTTCCTGCGCCACATAGGCGCAGTTGGCGCGCCACTGTTCCAGGTGCAGGCTTTCCAGCGCCTTATCTTCAATCAGAATTTGCCCCTGGTTCACGTCATACCAGCGCAATAGCAGGCTGAACAGGGTTGATTTCCCTGCACCGGAAGGGCCCACCACGGCCAGGGTTTCTCCACGCTGAATACTCAGGTTGAAATCTTCCAGAATAAATTTTTCGGGGGCAGAAGGGTAAGCAAAATCCACATGGTTGAATTCAATCAGGAAGCCGCCTTGTTTGGCCGGGGGCGGCAATCCATGCTTGTGGATGGTGGTGTCCAGGTTCAACAGTTCGACCAGGCGCTCGGCTGCACCTGCAGCGCGCTGAAATTCACCCAGTACCTCGGACAGCGCCGCAAAGCCTGCGCCCACAAAAGCAGCATACATCACGAACTGCGCCAGTTCACCAGCGCTCATTTCACCGCTGGCCACTGCCTTTGCACCCATCCAAAGTACGGCCACCAAACCGGCAAATGCCAAACCAATAGCGACAAACAACAAGGCGGACCGGTTGATGGTGCGCCGGCGTGCAGTTCGATAGGTTTGTTCACTGGATGTGGTGAATTTTGCTGCTTCGGTGTGTTCCTGGTTGAAGGCTTGAACAGTAGTGATTTGGTTCAACACTTCCTGTGCAATGGCGCTGCTATCGGCCAGCTTGTCCTGGCTGGCCCGCGACAGTTTACGAACCCGGCGCGCCAGAATGACCACCGGCACCATGACCACCAAAACCAGCAACAGCACAGCACCTGAAAGCAGGGGGCTGGTCAGCAGCAACATCACCAGTCCACCCAAGGTGGTCAGGCTGTTGCGCAGGAAAAAGGAGAGGCTGCTGCCAATCAGGGTTTGAATCAGCGTGGTGTCGGCAGTGAGGCGCGACAGCACTTCGCCCACTTTCAAGGTTTCAAAAAATTCCGGCCGTTGCACCAGCAAATGGCTGTAAACCCGGTTGCGCAGGTCGGCGGAAATACGTTCCCCCAGCGTGGTCACCAGGTAAAAACGCACGGCACTGGCCATGGCCAGCACAAACACCAGCACCAAGAGGTAGCCAAATGCGCTGTTCAATCCCTCGGGGTTCTCGCCAGCCAGAAACCCGCTGTCAATCAGCCAGCGAAACATCACCGGCATGGTCAGCGACATGGCCGACCCCAGCAGCAGTGCACCCAAGGCGGCAAGGGCCCAGGTCCTGTGGGGTTTAACCAAGGAGCCCAAGGTGGAACCGAGGGTTTGAATCTTGTTGGTTTGGCTCATGAGTTCAGTGGGTACTGCTTAAAGTTGCATGGGGCGATCATACCCCGTCATTTCAAGATAGCCCTTGCCCCATGGCGATCCGCCCGCGCTTTTGACACGCACGGCACCTTCCCAGTACAAGGTGCCAGTGCTGGCGCGGGCATCCAGTTCCTGGTCGTCAAAAAGGGGTGCCAGGCTGAATGCCTGTCCATCCAGAACAAGTTGCTGCTCAACCGGGTATTCAATGCCTGTGCGGGTGGATTTCCAACGGCGCAGCACCTCAAATTTCACCTGCTTGAATTCGCGCACTGTGCCATTGGCTTGTCGGATGGCAGCGTGGGTCCACACTGCACCCTTGGAGAGGTCGCGGTCGCGAATTTGAAAGGCCATCAGCGCTTCACCTTGATCGCCATGCAGGCCCACCCAGTCCCAGCCTTGGGCATTGGGCGCCAGCACTGTGCTGGACCATTCATGGTCCATCCAGAAACTGCCTGTGACGGGTATGTTCTTGCCATCCAGCCGTATCGTGCCGCTGCTTTTCATTTGCGGCAGTGTGATGTAGTAGCTTGATTGTGCCGGCAATGGCCCCTTTTGTGAAAACCCGTCACGCCCTTGCAGCCAAGGCTTTTGGGTTTGCGCCATGCGCAGGTTCAAGGCCAGTTGGGGTGTTTGAACTGTACATTCCCATTCATCACCTTGGGCGCTGTTCAAATTCCAGCCGGGCATTTGAATATTCAACACTTCCTGCGCATTGCCTTTGATTGTGCTGCCCCCTGTGCCAGCACGCCGAATGATTTGCGTGTGCTCTAGTTTGCCCTTTTCGGGTAAAGCCACTGCAGCATGTGCGAACAGCAACTGTGTCGGTGCAAAAGCACTGGGGTTGTCAGTGCTGACATTCGGGGCCGAACGGAAAAATGTAATTTGCACGCCCAGCGGTTTGTTCAATGCAGGGCTGTCAAACCAACCTGTGAAATACCACCATTCTGTTCGAAAATCAGGGTGCGGGCCGTGGTCGCGGGGCAGGGCGGGAAACCGTTCCGGGCTTGGCTGCGCATACGGGCGTTGCGGGTTGTTGGCTTGGTGGGTTGCCTGAGGAGTCGCCTGAACAGTTGTCTGATATTTTGCCTCTGATGCAGCCTGAAGGAAGCCCGGCCAGCCTGACAGGGGCAGCGCAACAGGCAGGCCCAGACCTGCTTTCAGAATATTGCGCCGCTTCATGCCCAGTCCTCTTTCAATTGGTTCACCAGTTGTGTGTTCAATGTATTGCGCAGGGAAAGGGTCACGGTCGCGCTGCTCATTGCGATCAGTACCGCCACCATGATGAACAGGTCGCGCCAGGGGGTGAACCATTCCATTGTCCAGTGAAAGGATTGTGGGTTGACCACGAAAATCAGAATGGCTGCAAAGGCCAGCCCAATGGTCAGCCCCACCAGCGCAGCCACGCCAGATGCGATCAAGGCTTCACGGGCAATCAGTTTGAGCATCCAGCCCGGGCTTGCACCCATGGCGCCGAGCAAGGCAAATTCACGCTTGCGCTGCAAGGCCATGGCCGAGAAGGTAGTGCCCACGCCGAACAGGCCGATGACCACTGCGGCAATTTCAAGCAGGTAGGTGACTGCAAAACTTCGGTCGAAAATATCCAGGCTCAACTGGCGAATTTCACCCGGCTCCGCAAAGTCAATTTTTCCATCCAACGGGGTGTTGCTGCTTGCTTGCTGAATGCGCCTCACCATGTCTTGAACCGGCACATCGCTCGCAGGCCAAACTGCACCTTGCGTGTCCTTGAACTGAATCTTGAACTGTTCAAGCAGCTCGGCTTTGGGCAGCACGATGGCACCATGCTGGCGGGTGTAGTCGCGCCACACGCCCATTACAGTCACAGGCACACGCTTGCCCTGATCCAGCTGTATTTCAAACACGCTGCCCGCCTTCAATCCATACAGGTCGGTCATTGGTTCACTGACCCACACGGGCAGTGTGCCCTTGTTAGGTACATCCAGTGTGTTGCCTGTCATGGGCAGGCGTTGTGCAGCAGCTTCCAGCGAAACAGGGCGAGCGATCAATTCAACAGCGGGGCGCTTCGGGTCCAGCACAATCGATTGCTGTCCCCAGAATTCAATCAGATCCACGCCCGGCAGGGCGGCGACAGCATTTTGAAATTCATCGGGAAAGGCTGGAATGGTGGCACTGTTCAACTTTACATACAACGGTGCCGGCAGTACCTGCGTCAGCCAATTGTCCAGTGAAAAGCGAAAGCTGTAGATCATCACGTGCATGGCCACAACCAGTGCGAAGCTGGCCACCACACCTGAAAGGCCGACTGCCAGCAAATTGGGCGTGCTGGCCAGTCTTGATTTGGCCAGGTCTGCCAGTGCCGCCAACTGTGCAGGCGGACGAATCAGGCCCCGCACCACGAGGCCAATCATCGCGATGCCACCAAAAAGCCCAAACGCCACTGCCAGGTAACCGCCTACTGGAATGTTGCCGTAAGGTGGAATCCACAAGCAGGCCACAGCCAGCAAGCAAAGCACCATGCCAGGCCAATGGGCCTTGTTTGCAAACTGCAGGCCCGCTTCTTCCGTGCCTGCGCGCAGCCTTTGGTGCAAGGCCATTTGCCCGGTTTGAAAAGCCGGTGACAAGCCG
>JAIXTE010000139.1 GCA_027484315.1 Burkholderiales bacterium
AGAGCGAAACGTTCGTCGTTTGCGTTTAAAGTTTTTCAGATGGATTTACGAGGTAACTGATCCTCGACACGCTCCAATAGCTTTGCAATCCACGTCGAAACCAGATCGACCCCATTGGATCTTGATTGTAACACGCTTCTTGGGCAGGCTTACATTCTCCCTTCAAGCCACCGGGTGAGGTCTTGGGTGGTCTTGACCACCGCATCGGCACCCCAGTGCTCGATTGGGCTGGCGATGTATCCGTACTCAACCGCCACTGTGGTCATGCCGGCATCTCGCCCGGCCACCACATCGCGCTCATCGTCGCCGATCATCACGCAAAGTTCGGTAGGCAGTCGCATTTGCCCGGCTGCCATCAGGCAAGGCAAAGGAGATGGTTTGGGCTTATCTGCGGTGTCGCCACCGATGAGAACACTACACCCACGGTCCAACCCCAGTTCATGCACCAGCTTTTCTGCCAGATAATACGGTTTGTTGGTGACAATGCCCCACTGAGCACCCCTCGCCAGAATTTCGCCCAGAAGCGGCTGAATGCCGCTGTAAATGGCACTTTCACGGGCGATTCGGGCTTCGTAGCGTTCCAGAAACTCGGCGCGCATGGCGGCAAATTCGGGGTAGTGTATTTCAATTCCGAACCCTGCTTTCAACAGCAGGCGTGCACCGCCTGAGGCCAGGTGTTCCATGGCCCGGTAAGGTGTTATATCAACGCCGCGGTCGCTTTGCATGTCTTGAATGGTGCCGCACAGGTCGGGTGCGGTATCCACCAAGGTGCCGTCCAGGTCGAAAAGGATTCCCTTCAATGTCATGGCCGTATTCCTCAGGCAGGTTTTCTGCAGGCCACCATGTAATTCACATCGGTATCCCGTGCCAAGCGGTAAACCTTGGTCAGCGGGTTATACACCAGACCGATGATTTCAGAAAAATCGAGTTTTGCATGCCGCGCGTACTGCGCCAGTTCTGAAGGCTTGATGAATTTCTTGTACTCATGCGTACCCTTGGGTAGCAAATTCAGTACATATTCAGCGCCCACAATGGCGAATACAAAGCTTTTCGGGTTGCGGTTGATGGTTGAGAAAAACAGCCATCCACCCGGTTTGCACAAATCTGCGCAGGCTTGAATGGTTTGTGAGGGATCGGGCACATGCTCCAGCATTTCCAGGCAAGTGACCACATCAAAGGTAGCTTGTTCTTCACTGGCCAGTTGTTCGGCAGATACCACGCGATAATTCACGTTGTTCACCCCGGTTTCCAGCTTGTGCAGTTCGGCCACCTTCAGTGATTTCTCGGCCAGATCGATACCCAATACGTCTGCGCCCCTGCGCGCCATGCTTTCAGCCAGAATGCCGCCGCCGCAGCCCACATCAAGTACACGTTTGCCTTTAAGGCCTACGCGCTCGTCAATCCAGTTCAGGCGTAGCGGGTTAATTTCGTGAAGGGGGCGGAATTCGCTGTTGGGATCCCACCACTTGCTGGCCAGTGCAGAAAACTTGGCAAGTTCGGAATGATCAACGTTATTGGACTCGGTACTGCTCATGGTCATGGCTCTTGGATTGGGTTCGACAGCCTGTAGTTTAACCGATGCCAGAAACAAAAAAGCCCAGCAGGGCTGGGCTTTTTTGATCAGAACCAGAAGGCAGGAATTACTTCGTGACTTTCTGTGTGGCGTTGAATTCAATCTCAACGCGACGGTTCTTGGCACGACCTTCTTTGGACTTGTTGTCAGCCACTGGCTGGCTTTCGCCCATGCCCTTGATCTGGATACGGTCGGCTGACACGCCTTTGCTAACCATGTAGTCCTTCACGGCCTGAGCACGACGCTGAGACAGTTTCTGGTTGTAGGCATCTGAACCAATTGAGTCAGTGTGGCCGATCGCGATCACGCTGTTCAGGTCAACTTGACCCAGCTTGGTGATTTCAGTGTCGATACGGTCTTTACCGCCTTGCTTCAGGGTGGCCTTGTCGAAATCGAAGTAGGCGTCAGCTTCCAGGCTTACTTTCGTAATCACTGGAGTTGGTGCAGCAGGTGCTGGCTCAGGAGCAGGTGCAGGTGCTGCAACTGGTGCAGGAGCTGCTTTCTTGGGGATCAGGTCAGGATCGCATTCCTGGATGGCCAAAGCGGCTGTGAAGTAGCTGGTGCGAATGCACTCGCCGGAGCCATCTTTAACTACCTTGCCGCTTGCATCCACTACGTAGCCTGACAGGCCTTCGCCTTTGTCTGTTGTGTGGGCCATAGCGGCTGTAGACGCTGTGCCAATGGCCATTGCCATCAGTACTTGCGTGAGAGTCGACATTTTTTTCATTGTTGCTCCTTGGGTTAAATAGGGGTTCAAGCTGGTTGATAGTTTACAGCAGAGGCTGTCATTGTTATCACCCTCTCAACCAACTTTCTCGACACGAGTCTGCCACACTCGCTGGGTTTTTCGCATGATTTCGCCCACTAATTGTGCCCTTTGACCAACAAGTTGTTGCGATTGCACAACTTGAACCCCCGCAACCCAAACATGCTTCACGTCTCGGGAAGCCCCGCTGTAAGCCAGTTTGGAGATCAGGTTGTGGTTGGGTAGCTGGTGTGCCGCTTCCCCAACTGCCACGGCAATGAGGTCTGCCTGAAGGCCTGGGGCAATCCGTCCGATCAGGTCTTCCGCCCCCAGGGCCTTGGCCGCGTTGCACGTCATGCTCATCAGCAACTGGCCAGCCGGGAAGGCTGTGGCATCACCGCTGGCCCCTTTGCACAACAGGGAAGCAAGCCGGCCTTCTTCCCACAGATCCAGTTTGTTGTTGCTCGCGGCACCATCCGTGCCAATCACCACATTGACCCCCGCATTCAACGCCGCAGCCACAGGCGCAATGCCACTGGCCAGTTTCAGGTTCGACGCTGGACAATGCACCAGTGTTGCGCCCTTTGCGGCCATGGTTTGAAGTTCGTGTGTGTTCAGGTGAACACCGTGAACCGCCATCAAGCGTTCGTTAATTAGCCCCAGGCGTTCAAAGCGGTCGAATGGCCGCTCGCCGCTTCGGCTGACTGCGTCGCTGACCTCGCTCGCTGTTTCATGCAAATGGCAGTGCATGGGCAAGTCCAGTTCCTCGGCCAACATCGCCATATGTGAAAAAGTGTCGTCACTGACGGTGTAAGGTGCATGTGGGGCCACCGTCCAGTGCACTGTTTTTTCGTGCAGAAACTTGTCGCGTGCGGCTATCCCCAGTTCGATGTATTGCTTCGCCTCTGCCGCATACCGGGTAGGAAACTCAATCACTGTGATGCCTGCAAATACACGGGAACCCACGTCCAGTGCGGCTTGAATCACCTGGTCCGGGTAGAAGTACATGTCGTTGAAAGTGGTGATGCCGCCTTGAAGCATTTCAGCCGCAGCCAGCACCGTGCCGTCGTAAACAAACTCAGCGTCTGCCAGTTCGCCCTCCAGTGGCCATATCCGGGTTTGCAGCCAGTCGTGAAGTGCAAGGTCGTCTGCTGCGCCCCGCAGCAGGTTCATTGCCGCGTGGCTGTGGCAGTTGATCAATCCCGGCATCAAAACCTGACCCGGAAGGTCAATTCGCTCGACCTGGGGGAATTGGGCCATCAGTTCATCGCGTGGGCCTACCGCTTTGATCAAGTCGCTCTGGATCAACACAGCGTGGTTTTCAAGCACTTCGGTGGAGTGGTTCAGGCACAGAAGCCATTGGGGGGTTAGCAGTAGCATGGGCAGGGTCACTAGATGATTTGGAACGCACCATTGCGCCCAGTTTGGGCGATTTTGGCTGATACAATCGTTAGCTTGCAAGTGTAGCGCCAAGGATGTGACGCAGCCCTTACCGGCAGCGTCCTTATCCGTTATTCCTTCAGTCAAATAATTCACACAAGAAGAAACATGGATTCATTCGCAAAAGAAACACTCCCGATTAGTCTTGAGGAGGAGATGCGCAGGTCTTACCTCGATTACGCCATGAGCGTGATCGTCGGGCGGGCGCTGCCAGACGTGCGGGACGGCCTGAAGCCGGTTCACCGCCGTGTTTTGTTTGCGATGCATGAACTGAACAACGACTGGAACCGCGCCTACAAGAAATCAGCCCGTATTGTGGGTGATGTGATCGGTAAGTACCACCCGCACGGCGATTCTGCGGTCTACGACACCATTGTCCGCATGGCGCAAGACTTTTCCTTGCGTTACATGCTGGTCGACGGGCAGGGTAACTTTGGTTCGATTGACGGTGACAACGCTGCTGCGATGCGATACACCGAGATTCGTCTGGCCAAGATTGCCCAGGAAATGTTGCTCGATATTGACAAGGAAACCGTCGATTTTGGCCCCAACTACGACGGCAGTGAGCGCGAACCCAAAGTGTTGCCCGCCCGTTTGCCCAATTTGCTGGTCAATGGTTCGTCAGGCATTGCAGTAGGTATGGCCACGAACATGCCACCCCACAACCTCAAGGAAGTTGTGGCGGCCTGTCTGTATGCCATTGACAATCCTGAATGCTCGGTGGATGACCTCATTGAACTGATTCCTGCGCCTGACTTCCCAACCGCCGGCATCATCTACGGCATTCAAGGAGTGCGCGAAGGCTATCGCACTGGTCGTGGCCGTGTGGTGATGCGGGCCAAGACCCACTTCGAAGACCTCGAGAAGGGCAATCGGGTTGCCATTATCGTTGACGAATTGCCCTACCAGGTCAACAAGAAAACCCTGCTTGAACGAATTGCCGAACTGGTTTCTGAAAAGAAAATGGAAGGCATTTCTGACCTGCGTGATGAATCCGACAAAGACGGTATACGGGTTGTCATTGAACTCAAGCGTGGCGAAGTGCCTGAAGTGGTGTTGAACAACCTGTACAAGAACACCCAGCTCCAGGACACCTTTGGTATCAACATGGTGGCACTGGTGGACAGCCAACCCCGCTTGCTGAACCTGCGTGACCTGATTTTTTACTTCCTGCGCCATCGCCGGGAAGTGATTACCCGCCGCACCGTGTTCGAGTTGCGCAAGGCCCGCGATCGCGGCCATGTGCTGGAAGGTTTGGCGGTGGCTTTGGCCAATATCGACGAATTCATTGCAATCATCAAGGCGGCACCCACGCCGCCCGTTGCCAAGGCAGAATTGCTGGCCCGCGGATGGGATTCTTCGCTGGTCAGGGAAATGCTGTCTCGCACCGAACTGGCCGAATCTGGCGGTGCCAAGGCATTCCGTCCGGCAGGTTTGCCGGCACGCCTTGGTTTGCAGGACGATGGTCTGTATCGATTGAGCGATGACCAGGCGCAGGAAATTTTGCAGATGCGCCTGCAACGCTTGACGGGCCTTGAACAAGACAAAATCATCAACGAATACAAGGAAGTGATTGATCAGATCGCCGACCTGCTGGATATTCTGTCCAAGCCGGAACGGATTAACCAGATCATCAAAGACGAACTGACCTCGATCGGCAACGAATTCTCCGACGAACGTCGTTCGCAAATTGAATTCAATGCCACCGAATTGGGCACAGAAGATCTGATTACCCCCCAGGACATGGTGGTGACCCTGTCCCATTCCGGTTACATCAAGAGTCAGCCACTGACTGAATACCGCGCACAGAAACGCGGCGGGCGGGGCAAGCAGGCTGCCACCACGAAAGAAGACGACTGGATTGATTACCTGTTTGTGGCCAACACCCACGACACCATTCTGTACTTCAGCAATGCGGGACGTGTTTATTGGCTCAAAGTGTATGAAGTGCCACAGGGTTCGCGCACTTCCCGGGGTCGTCCAATCATCAACATGTTCCCCTTGGCAGAAGGCGAAAAAATCACCGCTGTATTGCCAGTAAAAAGCTTTGAAGATGAAGACAAGTACGTGTTCATGGCGACCAGCCTGGGCACAGTCAAGAAATCCAAGCTCAGCGATTTTTCACGCCCCATGAAGCGCGGAATTATCGCCGTGAACCTTGATGAAGGCGACTACCTGATCGGTGCCGCGATGACTAATGGCAACAATGATGTGATGTTGTTCAGCGATTCAGGCAAAGCGGTGCGTTTTGACGAGAACGATGTCCGTGCCATGGGTCGAAGTGCCCGCGGTGTTCGTGGCATGAATCTGGAAGATGGGCAAAGCGTTATTGCCATGCTGGTTGCTGAAAACGAACAGCAGTCCGTATTGACAGCCACTGAAAATGGTTACGGCAAGCGCACTCCGGTTGCCGAATACACACGCCATGGCCGTGGCACCAAGGGCATGATCGCCATCCAGACCTCCGAGCGCAATGGCAAAGTTGTTTCGGCTGTGCTGGTGAACCCGACCGATGAAATCATGTTGATCACCACCGGTGGTGTGCTGGTTCGTACCCGTGTGTCGGAAATTCGTGAAATGGGCCGCGCCACTCAGGGCGTTACCCTGATCAATGTGGACGAAGGCACCTGGCTTTCAGGTTTGCAGCGCATTGTTGAATCGGATGCCGAAGACGTGATTGATGTCGAGGATACCGAAGCCAGCAGCCAGGGTGATTCGGGTGAAGCACCGGCCACCGATGAATAAATAAACGATTGATAGTGGTGGGCAAGCATGTCTAGAGTTTGGAATTTTTCAGCAGGTCCGGCGGCATTGCCCGAATCCGTATTGCGCCGTGCGGCTGAAGAAATGCTGGATTGGCAGGGGAAGGGTTTGTCTGTGATGGAGATGAGCCATCGCAGCCCCGAGTACACGTCGATTTTTGAAAAAACCCGAAACGATTTTCGAACACTGCTGAATGTGCCTGATACCCATGAGGTGTTGTTCATGCAGGGGGGTGCAGTGGGCATGAATGCCATTGTGCCCTTGAACCTGCTGCAAGGTTTCGAGCAGGCGGCCTTTGTCAACACGGGTGCCTGGTCGAAAAAAACCAGCAAGGAATTTTCGAAGTACGGCTTGGCCCGTGTAGTGCTTGACAACGCCAATACCCGCGCCGATGCATCTTCTGCCTGCTATGTCCCTGAATGCGGCGCTTTGCTGGACCGGGTTAACGGACAGCAAATGGCTTACCTGCATTACTGTGACAATGAAACCATCAGTGGCGTGGAATTCACCGGGCAGATTGAAGCCTTGGCCAGCCTGCTGGATTGCCCGGTTGTTGCCGACATGTCCTCCAATATATTGTCCAAGCCGCTGGATGTGGCCAGTTATGGCGTCATCTACGGTGGCGCGCAGAAAAACATCGGCCCGGCAGGTGTAACCATCGCAATAGTGGACAAGGCTCTGTTGAATCGTGCCTTGCCAATTTGCCCGTCTGCATTCACATTTGGCACTGTTGCTGAAAACGGCTCCATGTACAACACGCCACCCACTTATTCCATTTACATCGCCGGCCTGGTGTTTGAATGGCTGATGGAGCAGGGCGGTGTGGCGTGGGCGCAAGCGCAGGCCCGAAACAAGGCAGACCTGTTGTACAACACCATCGATCAAAGCAGTTTGTACAATTGCCCGGTGCGGCAACAGGACCGTTCGCGCATGAATGTGCCATTTACTTTGGCCGATGAGTCTCTGAATTCGAAATTTCTGGCCAAGGCTGCCGACCAAGGATTGGTCCAGTTGAAAGGCCACAAATCTGTGGGTGGAATGCGTGCCTCCATCTACAACGCCATGCCGCTGGAAGGTGTTCAGGCTCTTGTCGCATTCATGCGCGAATTTGAAAAATCGGAGGCATGATGAGTACGCCCGACATCAATACAGAGTTGCTGAAGTTCCGGGATCAGATTGATAGCATTGACCAGCAAATGCTGGCCCTGCTGAACAAGCGCGCAAGCCTGGCCCAGTCCATTGGGCATGTGAAAGCCAAAACCGATGCACCGGTGATGCGCCCCGAACGGGAAGCCCAAGTACTGGACAAGCTGAACGCAGCCAACTCTGGGCCGCTGAGCGCCCAGCACATCCACACTCTGTTCAAGGAAATCATGTCTGCCTGTCGTTCGCTTGAACGGGAAGTGCATGTGGCTTTCCTGGGCCCCTTGGGTACCTACAGTGAACAGGCCGTGTGGTCGTTTTTCGGCCATTGCGTACAGGCCGAACCGGTTGACACCATTGAAGAAGCGTTTCGCCAGTTGCAGGCTCAGCAGGTGGATTTTGCTGTTGTGCCAGTAGAAAATTCTGCTGAAGGTTCTGTTGCACGAACGCTGGACGCACTGGTCGACTCCACTGCAATGGTGTGTGGTGAGGTGCAATTGGCCATTCACCACCAGTTGTTGTGTCAAACGGGGACACTCGAGGGCATACATAAAATTTGTGCGCACCCCCAGGCTCTAGCCCAATGCCGCGGTTGGCTTGCACAATACGCACCACACATTCAGCAGGAAACTGTGGCCAGCAACGGCGTGGCTGCGCAGATGGCCAGTGAGCATGCCCATGTTGCTGCAATTGCAGGGCAGGCAGCACGTGAGCGTTACGGCTTGAAGGCCTTTCAGGAACACATTCAGGACGACGCCCACAACACCACGCGTTTTCTGGTGTTGGGCAATCAGGTCACTGGGCCTTCCGGTCAAGACAAAACCAGCCTGGTGGCTTCTGTGCCCAATCAGCCCGGCGCAGTCTACAAAATGCTGGAACCCTTCAACGCCGAGAATGTGTCCCTAACGCGCCTGGAGTCTCGTCCCGCCCGAAACGGCCGTTGGGAATACTATTTTTTCATTGATTTGCAAGGCCACCAAAGCGAGCCGGCAGTGACCAAGGCTTTGGACCAACTGAAAAAGAATGCATCCTTTTTGAAAGTACTGGGTTCCTACCCGGCGGCACAACGCACCTAAATAAGTAGCACCATGCAAAAACTGACCGATCAAGCTCCAGAGTTCATTCGCGCCATTGCCCCCTACAAGGCAGGAAAGCCAGTTTCCGATGTGGTTCGTGAACTGGGGCTCGACCCCAATACGGTGGTCAAATTGGCGTCCAATGAAAACCCCCTTGGGTTGGGCGAAAAAGCCAAGGCCGCCATTGCGCAGGCCGCCGCAGACTTGGGGCGTTACCCCGATGCCAACGGCTTTTCGTTGAAGGCCAAGCTGGCCAATCGCCACGGGGTTGGGTCAGATCAAATCACCTTGGGCAATGGTTCCAATGACGTGCTTGAATTGGCGGCCAAAGCCTTTTTGACGCAGGGCAGCAACGCCGTGTTTTCGCAATATGCGTTCGCGGTGTACCCCTTGGCCACTCAGGGTTGCGGTGCGCAATCCAAGGTGGTTCCAGCTGTGTGTTACACCCATGACCTGGATGGTTTCCTGAAAACCATTGATGCCAACACCCGGGTTGTGTTTATCGCCAACCCCAACAACCCCACCGGCACTTTTTTGCCCCAGGACAAGCTGCTGGCCTTTTTGAAGCAGGTGCCACAGCAGGTGCTCGTGGTGCTTGACGAGGCGTACAACGAATTCCTGCAGCCCCAGGACCAATACGACTCCACCCAATGGGTTGCCCAGTTCCCTAACCTGCTGGTGTCGCGCAGCTTCTCCAAAGCCTATGGTTTGGCGGGTCTGCGTGTGGGATACGCAGTATCCAGCGTGGAAGTTGCTGACCTGATGAACCGAGTTCGTCAGCCTTTCAACGTGAACTCGCTTGCCTTGGCTGCAGCCGAAGCGGCGGTGGATGATCATGCGTTCCTGCAGCAAACCTACGAGGTGAACCTGAACGGCCTTGTCCAAATTCAAGACGGTCTGAAAGCACTGGATCTGGAATACGTGCCTTCATATGGCAATTTCGTGTTGTTCAAGGCAGGGGCTGGCGCCGATGCCGGCATGAAAGTGTTCGACGCCCTTCAGCGCTTGGGCGTGATTGTTCGCCCAGTGAATGGATACGGTCTGCCCGAGTGGCTACGCGTGTCCATCGGGTTGCCCCACGAGAATGACGCATTCCTGAAGGCCTTGCCCATTGCATTGGCCACCTTGCAGGCGTCGTGATGGGAAAAGCCTTGATCTTCAACCGCATGCTCGCCATTGGCGTGGGCTTGATCGGGGGGTCGATTTGCCTGGCGGCCAAGAAGAAAGGCCTGGTTTCGCATATTCTGGGCTATTCCAGGAAGCTGGAAACAGCCCATGAAGCGTTGAAGTTGGGCATTGTCGACGAGTGCATAGCAGGTCCAGGTGATGCCAACCTGCGCAATGTGGATGCCGTGGTGTTGTCCATTCCCGTGCGGCAATACAAGCAAGTTCTGACCCAGTTTCTGCCGGTGTTGCCACCCAATTGCCTGATCTTTGATGCCGGCAGTACCAAGTCCGATGTGGCGGTGATGCTTGATCAGCTCGAGCAGCAGTTCCCTGGTTTGAAGTCCCGCTTTGTTCTTGCCCATCCTATTGCGGGTGGTGAGTCGCATGGCCCTTCCGCCGCTGTGGCCAACCTGTTTGAAGGCCGCAACTGCGTGCTCTGCCCACTCGAGCAAACCAGTGCCCCAGGCCTGAAAAAGGTCGAGGCTTTCTGGAGTGGTATTGGTGCAAAACTGAGCACCATGAATGCGATGGACCATGATGAAATGTTTGGTGCAGTTAGCCATTTGCCGCACTTGCTGGCTTTCAGTTATGTTTCCAGCGTGTTGACTCACCCCAAGGGTGCCGATTTCATGAAAGAGGGTGGTGCCGGTTATCGGGATTTCACCCGGATTGCAGCCAGTTCGCCGGAAATGTGGGCTGATATTTTCCAGAACAACAGCGCCGCACTGCTGAATATGTTGGGTGCTTTCGAAGCCAACATCGCCAGTCTGCGCTTGGCCATTGAGACCGATGATCGCAATTCACTTGAGCGAATTCTCGGCGAGGCGGCGGACTATCGCAGCCAGTGGAAACAGAACTGATTTTACCTGCCCTTTTGTCTGCATTCCTTGTTTGCATCAGGCAGGCAGTTTATTGACGGATATTACGCGGATACTTTGCTATGTCAGAATTGAATTTAATTGAGTTTCACGCCAGTAGCACGCCTGCTTTGTCGGGCTCTGCCCGGGTGCCGGGTGACAAGTCAATCTCCCACCGATCCATCATGATGGGCTCCATTGCCGAAGGCACCACGGAGGTAGAAGGTTTCCTTGAAGGTGAAGACGCCTTGGCCACCATGAATGCGTTTCGCGCCTTGGGTGTGAACATTGAAGGACCAGACAACGGCAAGGTCAAGGTGCACGGCGTGGGCATGCATGGCCTGAAAGCGCCACGACAGGTATTGGATTGTGGTAACTCCGGCACATCCATGCGCCTGATGTCGGGTTTGTTGGCTGGGCAGGATTTTGACTGCATGCTGACCGGCGATTCAAGCCTGGGCAAACGCCCCATGAAGCGCGTCATTGACCCCTTGCTTTTGATGGGCGCTCGAATTGAATCCCAGGAAGGTGGCCGTCCGCCCCTGCACATTCATGGCCGAACCAGTTTGAAAGCCATCGATTATGTATTGCCAATGGCGTCGGCCCAAGTGAAGTCGTGTGTGTTGCTGGCCGGCCTGTATGCCGAAGGCACCACCACCGTGACCGAACCCGCCGTAACGCGTGACCACACCGAGCGCATGCTTCGTGGATTTGGCGTTGAGGTGATTACACAGGGCGCTAAAGCCAGCGTGAAGGGCGGGCAGGCCTTGAAAGCCACGAAAATCGATGTGCCTTCCGACATTTCCTCGGCCGCATTCTTCATGGTCGCAGCATCCATTGCACCGAATGCAGACATCACGCTCAAGCACGTGGGTCTGAACCCAACGCGCACTGGCGTGATCGACATCCTGAAGCTCATGGGGGCCAACATTGAATTGAGTAACCATGCCGAGGTGGGTGGGGAACCAGTCGCCGATGTGCGTGTTCGAAGCGCCGCGTTGAAGGGCATTGAAATTCCTGAAAGCCTGGTGCCGCTGGCCATTGACGAGTTTCCCGTACTCTTCGTGGCTGCTGCCAATGCCACTGGGCGCACGGTGCTCACCGGTGCCGAAGAGTTGCGCGTGAAAGAATCTGACCGTATCGCCGTGATGGCACACGGTTTGCAAAAATGCGGCATTGATGCCGAACCCACAGAAGACGGCATGATCATTCAGGGCCTCGGACATGTCGATGGCCTGCGTTACAAGGCCACCAGCATCGAGTCGCAGGGCGATCACCGCATTGCCATGTCATTCAGCGTGGCTGCCATTCGCGCAGAAGGCACCATGGTGATTCACGGTGCACAAACGGTTGACACCTCCTTTCCTGGTTTTGTGGCCTTGGCCAACTCGCTGGGTATGAAGGTTCAATCCGTTCGCAAAGGCTGAACCATGCAGACATCAAACCCTGTTGTGCGAGACAACCCCGTGATCGCCATCGATGGTCCCACCGCTTCCGGCAAAGGCACGGTAGCCGCCCTGGTCGCTGACAAACTGGGCTACCACTACCTGGACAGTGGTGCCATTTACCGGGTCTTGGCGGTTGCGGTTGCGCAGCAGGCACTTGATCCTGATACACCGGCGAACCTGGCAACCATCATTCCCATGGCCGCCAGCCTGCCGGTGCAGTTTCAGGGCGAGCAAGTGCTGTTGAATGGCCTGGATGTATCCGATGCCATACGAACCGAGCAAGCCGGTGTTATGGCCTCTCGCCTGGCAGTGGTGCCAGAAATAAGGGCTGGCCTGCTTCAGCGCCAGCGGGATTTCCACCAAAGCCCGGGCCTTGTGGCCGATGGGCGAGACATGGGTTCAGTGGTGTTTCCCGATGCCGTCCTGAAAGTATTTCTGACCGCCAGTGCCCAGGTGCGGGCTGAACGGCGGGTACGTCAGATTGAAAACCGTGGTCAGCAGGCCGCCTTTCAGGCCATATTCAATGACCTCATGGCACGTGACAAACGCGATTCAGAACGGGCTGTTGCACCGCTTAAGCCCTGTGACGATGCCCTGGTTCTGGATTGCTCCAGCATGCCAATCGAACAGGTGGTGGCCACCATCCTGAATTGGGCGCGAGAACGCATTTAAACGCTTGATCAGCAAAGACTTTCTTGTTACACTCACACCCCTGATTTGATAGGGCTTCACCCTATCAAGTCATATGCCGTGTTTTTCAATCCCGAAAAGCACGTTTTTGAACTCCGCCTTGCTTCCCGCAATGGCGTGTTAAATCTCAAATCTATGACCACAACTGAAATTACCCAAGCCCCAGATAGCTTTGCAGCTATGTTTGAAGAAAGCCTGAATCGCAAAGAAATGCGCGCAGGTGAAGTGATCACAGCCGAAGTTGTTCGTGTTGATTACAACTACGTTGTTGTGAATGCCGGGCTGAAATCTGAAAGCTACATCCCCCTCGAAGAATTCAAAGACGACCACGGCAACATCGAAGTCAACGACGGTGACTTCATTTCCGTGGCCATCGAAGCCCTGGAAAACGGCTACGGTGAGACACTGCTGTCACGTGACAAGGCCAAGCGTCTGTCCGCATGGCTGAGCCTGGAACAAGCACTGGAATCAGGCGAGCTGGTTACAGGTACCATCACCGGCAAGGTGAAGGGTGGCTTGACAGTGATGGTCAACAGCATCCGTGCTTTCCTGCCAGGTTCACTGGTAGATGTGCGCCCCGTGAAAGACACCACACCGTTCGAAGGCAAAACCCTCGAATTCAAGGTTATCAAGCTGGACCGCAAGCGCAACAACGTTGTGTTGTCACGCCGTGCAGTGGTTGAGGCCACCATGGGTGAAGAGCGTGAAAAGCTCCTGTCCAACCTGCAGGAAGGTTCTGTGGTCAAGGGCATCGTCAAGAACATCACCGACTACGGCGCGTTCGTGGATCTGGGCGGTATCGACGGCCTGTTGCACATCACCGACCTGGCATGGCGTCGTGTTCGTCACCCGTCAGAAGTGCTGACAGTTGGCGAAGAAATCGAAGCAAAAGTATTGAAGTTCGACCAGGAAAAGAACCGCGTGTCTTTGGGCGTGAAGCAGCTTGGCGAAGACCCATGGGTCGGTTTGTCACGTCGCTACCCAGCCGACACCCGCCTGTTCGGAAAAGTAACGAACATCACCGACTATGGCGCGTTTGTTGAAGTCGAGCAGGGCATCGAAGGCCTGGTACACGTTTCAGAAATGGACTGGACCAACAAGAACGTTGATCCCAAGAAAGTGGTTACCCTGGGTGACGAAGTTGAAGTCATGGTTCTGGAAATCGACGAAGACCGTCGTCGTATCAGCCTGGGCATGAAGCAATGTGCAGCCAACCCTTGGGAAGAGTTCTCCACAAGCTTCAAGAAAGGCGACAAAGTATCCGGCGCAATCAAGTCAATTACTGACTTCGGCGTGTTCATCGGCTTGCCTGGTGGAATCGACGGCCTGGTACACCTGTCTGACCTGTCATGGAACGAAACCGGCGAAGAGGCAGTACGTCGCTTCAAGAAAGGTGACGAAGTTGAAGCCCTGGTATTGGCCATCGACACAGAGCGCGAGCGCATCAGCTTGGGTATCAAGCAGTTGTCTGGTGACCCCTTCACTGTATTTGCTTCGTCAAATGACCGCGGCAGCATGGTGAACGGTACTGTGAAGTCAGTGGATGCCAAGGGTGTAGTAGTTGACCTGGGTGATGACATCGAAGGTTACCTGCGCGCATCAGAAATCTCCAACGACCGCGTTGAAGATGCACGCAATGCCTACAAAGAAGGCGATGCTGTAACTGCCATGGTAATTAACGTGGACCGCAAGGCCCGTTCAATTGCTTTGTCCATCAAGGCCAAAGACCAGGTAGACACAGACGAAGCCATGAAGAAAATTGCTGAAGAAAGTGCAGGTTCTGCTGGTACAACCAGCCTGGGCGCGCTGTTGAAGGCAAAGCTGGGTAACAACCAGTAATCAGTCTGAAGAAGTGGCGCTTCCCACCCGGGAAGCGCCTTTTTATTTTAAGAACAATGACAAAATCAGAACTCATCAACCAGCTGGTCAAGCGGTTTCCCAAGTTGCCTGTGCGCGACACTGACTTCGCTGTTAAAAGCATTCTCGACACCATGACCCAGGCTCTCGCCGATGGTCAGCGTATCGAAATTCGTGGGTTTGGCAGTTTTTCCTTGACCCGTCGTCCTCAACGCGTGGGCCGCAATCCAAAGTCTGGAGAGCAGGTCGTCGTGCCCGAAAAGCGTGTTCCTCACTTTAAGCCCGGCAAAGAGCTGCGTGAGCGAGTTGATTTATACTCCAAGAAAGAGAATTGAATCGACTGTTCTTCGGTGAAGCCTGAGTTGTCACGCCGATGAATGGATCGGTGTTGATCCAACTACACACAGGGGACCACCTTGAAAATAATTGCCTGGGTTGTGCGCATCGCACTTTTTCTTGTCGTTCTCACATTCTCACTTCGAAATACCGAACTCGTCACAGTGAAGTGGCTACCCGGACTTGAAGTTCAGGTTCAGTTGGTCGTCGCCTTGCTGATTGCACTGCTTGTTGGTGCCGTTTTCGCGTGGGTCTGTTTGGTGCCCTCTTGGCTGAAGGCCAAGCGCCATGCCACAGTGGCCACCAAAAATGCCGATAGGCTTGAGCGGGAGCTGAGCCAGCTCAAAGCCCAGTCCAACAACTCCGATACCCCTGTGATCGAAGAGCCATTGCCCCTTGTGGCCTTGGGCCCAAGCCATGGAATTTGAAACCTGGTGGTTGATGTTGGCCCCGCTGATTTTCAGCTTGGGCTGGATGGCCGCCCGGCTTGAAAAGCGCTCGGACGCGTCCATGCGCGGCCAAATGCCTGCCTCGTATTTCAAGGGCGTTAACTTCTTGTTGAGCGAACAGCCTGACAAAGCCATTGACGCCTTTCTTGAAGTGGCATCAATCGACACACACACTGTTGAGCTTCACTTTGCGCTGGCCAACCTGTTTCGTAAAAAAGGTGAAATAGACCGGGCCATTCGTGTGCACCAGTTTTTAACTACCCGTGAGCAGATCACTCCTGCTGACCGCGAAAAGGCCACATACGAGCTTGGTGTTGATTTCCTGCGCGCAGGCATTCTGGACCGGGCCGAACAGGCTTTTCACAGCCTGGCTGGAACAGCCATGAAAGCCGAGGCGTCGCGCCAGTTGCTTGAGCTGTATGAACTGGAAAAGGCGTGGGACAAGGCGATCGCGCAAGCTGATCAACTTCGCGAATACGGCGCCGAGGTGCCAGCAGGGGATATTGCACATTTTTATTGTGAAATGGCCGCGCAATTCATGGAGAAGTCCGAGCTGGACAGAGCAAAAATCGAGCTTCAGAATGCCCTGCTGACCGATCCCCAGAATGTGCGTGCCTCCCTATTGTTGGGCGATATTTGCTTCACGCAGAATCGCTTTGAAGAGGCCATTGGCCAGTGGCGGGCTGCAGAACGGCAAAACCCGTGGTACCTGCCATTGGTAGGCCCCAATATGTGGGCAGCTTACACGAAGCTGGGCAAGCAGGAAGAGGGCATTGCCGCACTGCTTGAGTACTGCAATATGTATCCGTCCATCGATTTGTTGCTGGTGCTGTCCCAAGCAGTTGAAGAAACCAAAGGGCCTCTGGCTGCGTTCGAATTGCTCCGAGAGCAGGTTCGTGCACGTCCCAGCCTGCTGGGGCTGGACAAGCTGCTTGAGCACCAGCTGCGTGGCAAAATGGACGATGAGCGGGTGCAAGACCTCCACCTGACACGTGAGCTGATTTCCAAGCATACGCAACGCCTTGAACGATATCGCTGCCAATCCTGCGGTTTTCAGGCCAAGAGTTTTTACTGGCAGTGCCCGGGTTGCGCCAATTGGGATTCCATCGTACCGCGTCGCGCCGAAGAACTCGATTTCTATCCGGTGTCCGCCAAGAAGGCACCTCATACCCATTAAGCACAGGCTAAGCCATGGTCGACAAATCAAAATTCAAAGACGCAAAAATCCTGGTGGTGGGCGACGTCATGCTGGACCGCTACTGGTTCGGTGATGTGGAGCGCATTTCCCCGGAAGCGCCCGTGCCGGTGGTTTTGGTGGGAACCAAAGATGAGCGCCTGGGTGGTGCTGCCAATGTGGCCATCAACGCCAGTTCACTGGGTGCCCAGCTTTGCCTCATGGGCGTGGTGGGCAATGATGAGCCGGGCCACACGGTGGAGAACCTGCTTGAGAAAAGTGGGGTGCGTTCGCGTCTGCTGAAAGATCCGAATTTCCCGACCACTGTGAAGCTGAGGGTGATTGCGCGGCAGCAGCAACTGGTGCGCATTGATTTCGAAGAACGGCCATCGCCTGAGCAACTGACCACCAAGCTGGAATTGTTTGAACAGGAATACGAGAATTACGATGTAATCCTGTTTTCAGACTACGGCAAGGGCAGCCTTGAACATGTGGCCGACATGATTGCCTTGTGCAAAAAAGCGGGCAAAACCACGCTGGTTGATCCGAAAGGGGACGATTACGCCAAGTACGCTGGCGCTTCGGTGCTGACCCCGAACCGGTCTGAATTCAAGCAAGTCATGGGCGGTTGGAAAACTGAAGCCCAGTTGCTGGAAAAGGCGCAGGTGCTGCGTGAACGATTGAATCTCGGTGCACTGTTGCTAACGCGTTCGGAAGAGGGAATGACCCTGTTCACCGCGCAGGGTAGCTTCCACGTGCCTGCCCAGGCGCGCGAAGTGTTTGATGTGTCAGGTGCAGGTGACACCGTCATTGCCACACTGGCATGCGCTGTGGGTTCTGGCATGAGCCTGCCCGACAGCGTGACCCTGGCCAACAAGGCTGGTGGCGTGGTGGTGGGCAAGCTGGGAACAGCTGTGATTTTGCCGGAAGAGCTCCAAATTGACTGAAGGACATAGAGCATGAAAGTGATTGTGACTGGTGCAGCCGGCCTGATTGGCAGCAACCTGGTGAAGGCCTTGAACGAGCGGGGCATCACCGATGTGCTGGCCGTGGATAACCTGACGAAGGGCGACAAGTTTCTGAACCTGGTCGACTGCGAAATTTCAGACTACCTGGACAAGACAGATTTTCTCGCGCGTATCGAACGCGGTGAGTTTGGCAAGTTTGATGCCATTTTCCATGAAGGCGCTTGCTCCGACACCATGGAGCACAACGGCAACTACATGATGGCCAACAACTTCCGCTACACGCAAACCCTGTTTGAGTGGGCGCAGCGCACCGGTACTCCATTCCTGTATGCATCGTCAGCCGCTGTATATGGCGGCAGCACCGAATTCGTGGAAAGCCGCGAGGTGGAAAAGCCACTGAACGTGTATGGCTATTCCAAGTTCCTGTTTGACCAGGTGCTGCGCCGCCAGATGAAGGTTGGCCTGAAAGCACCGGTCTTCGGGTTTCGCTATTTCAATGTGTATGGTGACCGGGAGCAGCACAAGGGCCGCATGGCTTCTGTGGCCTTTCACAATTTCAACCAGTTTCGCGAAGGTGGTGCGGTCAGGTTATTCGGCCCTTATGGTGGCTATGACGCGGGTTGCCAGCAGAGGGATTTTGTTTCCATCGAAGACGTGGTCAAGGTCAATCTGTATTTTTTCGAGCAAGCCAGCACGGCGCCGTCCGGTGTTTACAACTTGGGTACAGGCCGTGCGCAAACTTTCAATGATGTGGCTTTGACCACCTTGAATACCCTGCGAGCCGACCAGGGCAACCCGACCTTGACGCTTGAAGAGGCTGTCAGGGACGGGTTCATTGAATACATTGAGTTCCCTGATGCGTTGAAAGGCAAGTATCAAAGCTACACGCAGGCAGACCTGTCCAACCTGCGTTCAGCCGGGTACACAGGCAGTTTCTACAGTGTGGAAGAAGGGGTTGCGCGTTACGTGGGCAGGCTGATCAAAAAATATCTGAAAACATGAAACTAACTTGTGAGGCTGGACACTCAATATTGTTGGCTGACTCGGCCTCTTGAACCGGGTCGCTTTTAGAAGGTGGGTAACCCCCACGTTTTAAGGGTAGGCCAGCTGCTTGTGGAATCGCATACTCAACCTTAGGGGCGAGCTTTGCGACCAAGCAAGTGTCTCTGTCTCCTCAAGCCCTTTTAAGCCCGCCACTTGTTGGCGGGCTTTTTTTTGGTTTGCACATTCAGATTGGAAAGCTAGCTCACGATTCCTGAGAAATACCATTGAAAGAGCATGGCCAATGTGGCCATCAGCCCGGTCATGCCAAAAGCCAGCCCAAGGCCCACTGCGATCACCACCGGGCCGGTGGTTTGTTTGGTATCCACGGGGTATTCCGGATTCAGCAAGGCGTTGAATTGCTCGTCTTTCATCAACCCATAACGCATGGTGTCGACCCAGCCCGCAAATGCGGAAATGGGGAAGGTCACCATGTAAATCCAGAACCGTTTTTTGCCGGCGTAGATCCAGTGCCCGCCAATGGCGCCGGTGAACAGGGCAAGCCAACAGAATAAAAGCTTGGATTTGAAGGGTTCTTGAGGTGATGCATTCATTTTTTAAAACACTGCTTGTTAGATTGGAATACGCTAGCTATAATAGCGGGTTATCGGATTTCGTGTGTCGAAATCCCAGTGATTCATTCGTTTGCAGTGGCTAAAAACTGTGCTGCACACACTAATTTGATAGAGGAAATTATGGTCGTCATTCGACTCGCACGTGGTGGTTCTAAAAAGCGCCCATTTTATAGCCTGGTGGCTGCTGATTCACGCAACCGTCGCGATGGCCGTTTCATCGAACGCATCGGTTTTTACAACCCCGTTGCTCCCGCTGGTTCAGAAGGCCTGCGTATTGCAATGGACCGCTTGACCTACTGGAAAAGCGTTGGCGCACAGTGTTCTTCCACTGTAGACCGTCTGGTTGGCGAGTACAACGCCAAGCAAGCTGCGTAATAAATTGCCTGGTAACCGGGTGTGCCTGTTCGATTGAACAGCCTGCCCGAAGCACAGTGCAGATTTGAATACAAAGTCCGTGAATGTTCTCGTTCGCGGACTTTTGTTTTTGACAAGTATCCAGATAAGCGGCCCGAGAAATGAATGTTCCTGACGATTTGGTAGAGCTGGGTCGAATTGGCGAACCCTACGGCCTGAAAGGTTGGGTCAACGTGGTGGCGTCGTCCGATGAGCCCGATGTTTTGCTGAAAAGCAAGCAGTGGTGGATTTCGCGTTTGGCGAATACCGAGGGCACGGCAGCAAGCCGGGTGTCAAAGCCTAAACCGGAAGACCTTGTATTTGAGCCGTTTCGGGTTTTGCAAAGCAAGCCCCACGCGGATCGGGTTGTTGCTCACCTCGAAGGTGTGGAACAGCGGGAACTGGCAGCCCAATTCAAGGGGCGTCGTGTTTATGTGTCTCGCGCGCGTTTTCCTGCCCCCGCAGAGGGCGAATACTACTGGGTTGACCTGGTGGCTTGCCAGGTGGTGAACCTCGAAGGAAAAACGCTCGGTACTGTGGCCCAGGTGGTAGACCATGGCGCGCATCCAATTCTGGTGGTGAAAGGCAGTGCAGAACAGGACCTCCTGATTCCTTTCGTGGCTGCATATGTCTTGAATGTGGACATTGAGTCACGTCAAATCAAGGTGGACTGGCAGGAAGATTACTGATGCCAGGGCCCCGTTTCGACATCATTACCCTGTTTCCAGACCAGTTTCCACCATTGGTTGAGCTGGGTGTGGTGGGGCGGGCCCACAAAAAACAGTTGTTTGAACTGCATTGCTGGAACCCCAGGGACTTCACAGACGATCCACACCGCACCGTGGACGATCGGCCTTACGGCGGTGGGCCGGGCATGGTCATGCTGGCAGAACCGCTGGTGCGCTGTGTGAAGGCGATTCGTGGAGCAAGGGGCGACCAAGCGCCACTGATTTTCCTGACTCCCCACGGGCCGTTACTCAAGCAGGCGGACATTCGCGCTCTGTGCGCCCAGGATCAGGGTGCCATTTTGTTGTGCGGCCGCTACGAGGGTGTCGATCAGCGTTTCATTGATGACTACGTGGATCAAACGTTCTGCCTAGGCGATTTTGTGTTGTCGGGCGGTGAGCTGGCCGTGGCCTGTTTTGTGGATGCATGGGTGCGCTTGTTGCCCGATGTGTTGAATCACGCCTTGTCGGCCACACAGGATTCATTCGAAAGTGGTTTGCTGGATTGCCCGCACTACACGCGCCCGGAAGTTTTTGAAAATAAAGCAGTTCCAGAGGTGCTTTTGTCTGGAAACCATGCGAAAATAGAAAGTTGGCGTTTTGAGCAAGCGAAAGCTTATACAGAACGCTTTCGACCTGACTTGATGAAGAGCTTGCCCTTCACTGAAACGAAAGTCTCGGTAAAAGGCAAACCGAACAAGCAGGTTTAGTTGGGTGAGTGTAAAAACGGGAAATGCGATTTTGCTTTTCATCGTTTCAAACAACCTCACCTTTTATTGTTTCATCCTCTGGCGGTACACGACCTTCTTTTGGGTCACCAATGGCCGTGAATGATGACTTGGAGCCAAAAATGAATTTGATTCAGCAA
>JAIXTE010000137.1 GCA_027484315.1 Burkholderiales bacterium
CTTTCACGGCCTTGTTCTCAAGCCGGTCAAGCAGCAGCAACAAGGGCTTGAATGCAATGTAACGCCCTGCCACCAGGCGCACGTAGCGCAGCACCATGGGCAGGTCATTCAGATACTGGGCTTTTCCGTCGCGGTAATTCAGGCGGGCAAAAATACCGAGAATTTTAAGGTGGCGCTGCAGGCCCATGAAGTCAAACTGTCGATAAAACTCGCCGGGGTCTTCGCAAATTGGCAAGCCCGCCTTGCGCGCCGCTTCCCAGTAGCGGACAGTCCAATCCAGGGTCTGGGTTTCAGGCCATTCAATGTAAGCGTCGCGCAAAATACTGACTAGGTCGTAACTCAGGGGACCTTTCACTGCATCCTGGAAATCCAGAATGCCGAATTGGGGTGCACTGCCCGGTTCACTGGTCAGCATCAAATTGCGGCTGTGGTAATCCCGGTGAACAAACACCTGCGGTTCGGCCAGTGCACTTTGAATCAGCATGCCCTTGATGCTGTCCAGCCAGTTGCGTTCCTGGTCTGTCATTTCTGCACCGAAGTGGCGGCCCACATACCATTCATCGAACAGGTTCATTTCCTGCAACAGCTTATCGGCCCCGTAAACTGGCAAACCGGACGTGGGGGTATTGGCCTGCAGGTGAACAAGGTCACGAAGCGCCTGCATATAGAAGGCGTCTTTGACATCAGGTTGGGCATTCAGGCCCTGCAACAGGGTGGTATTCCCAAAATCCTGCAGCAGCAGAAAACCCGCCTCCGCATTCTCGGCCAGTACCTCGGGTGCATTGGAACCCCCGCCGCGCAACATTTCCGCAACCTGGACAAAGGGGCGCACGTTCTCATGTTCAGGTGGCGCATCCATCACAATGAACGTATTTTGGCGCGTATGCTCTTCTACTCGAAAGTAGCGCCGAAAGCTGGCATCACTTGAGGCAGGGTGAAGGGTTTCCAAATTGAAATCAAAACCAGTCAGCCCGACCAGCCATTTTTTTAACATTTCTTGACGCAAGGCGCTCATCAAACAGTCCAATCTCTTTAATGTAGTGTTAGTTGCCTATAATAGTAGGATCCCATGGCGCTTGATCGACCCGTCACCTATTTGAGTACATACCCAGCTTGAAGAAGAGCAAAAATTTACTGCAAGTGCACATCGTGCCCACCCGCCCCACCGCCATCGCACTGGCGTTGTGTTGCCTTGGTGTGCCTGTGCATGCACAAACGCCAGGTGAAGTACCCGCGAAAGCGGAAGCCCCTACCAAGCTTCGAATCGATGGCGGGCTTTTGGGTATCCGTGCTCCGATACCCGAGGACGAGGCCACCTACATTTCTGCGGACCGTCTCTACGGCAACAATGCAGAGGAAACATTTCTCGAAGGCAATGTTGAAGTTCGCCGAAAAAAGCTGCGTTTAAGCAGCGATGCAATCAATTATTCTCCCATTACCGACCGCGCCACTGCCAAGGGCAATCTTGTCATTGAGCAGGAAAGCATGGTGCTGAAGGCCCCGGAAGGCTCCGTAAAACTGGGCACTGGTGAAAGCCAGATGAAGAATGCCACTTTTGAGCTGAAAGACATCAAGGGCAAGGGTCGGGCAGACCGAATGCAATACGATGGCATTTCAAGCCTGACCCTTGAAAACCCGAATTACACGGTATGCGAAGTACCCAATGCCGGTGCTGCTGACCAAGGCGACTGGTACATCACCGCGGACTCACTTGAAATTGACCAGGCCGCTGAAGTGGGCCGGGCACGCGGTGCCAAGGTTGTGTTCCAGGATGTCCCAATTTTGGGTGTACCCTACTTTTCCTTCCCCACATCTGACCGCCGCAAAAGCGGCTTTTTGCCACCGTCCTTCGGAACAGTGTCCAACAGTGGTCTGGAAGTCACGGTTCCTTATTACCTGAATATTGCACCCGACAAAGACCTGACATTATTTCCGAAAGTGATTTCCGGACGCGGCTACCAATTGGGTACTCAGGGCAGATACCTGACTCCCAACAATGAAGGTGAAATCAAGTACGACTTCCTGCCCAGTGACCAGAAAACAGGCACGGATCGGTCCGCCCTGTCGTTATTGCACAAGTTCGAGAAAGGCCCCTTCTATGCCGGGGTCAACTTCAACCAGGTTTCAGACGACAATTACTTCGTAGATTTTTCAAGAACGCAAGCAGTAGCCTCGCAGAGGGTTCTGGTGCAGGAAGGATTTTTGTCCTATCGTCAGAAGAACTGGAGCGCCAACGTTCGCACAGTTGCACATCAAACCCTGCAGCTGTTCAACGACGTAATCGCAGAGCCCTATGACCGCCTGCCAGAAGCCACAGTCGAATTAACGCCGACAAGAATTGGCGATGCCAATGCATTTGTATCGATATCGGGCCAGTACACCGATTTCGCACGCCCCAGTTCCGCGCCTGCACGGGTTGAAGGGTCTCGGGGTGTCACGCGGGCACGCGTGTTCATGCCAATTCAACGTTCCGAGTTTTCGTTCACGCCCGCACTGTCGGTACAAAGCACAAATTACGATCTGAAGGGACAAGCCACCGGCTTGCCCGGGGGCCCGAGCAGTGTGATCCCCACAGTCTCATTGGACAGCACCGTCTACTTTGACCGGAAGACCAGCTTTTTTGGTCGTAAGGTCAATCAAACCCTTGAACCACGTATTTTCTATTTGTACACACCGTTCAAGGACCAGTCTGATCAGCCCATTTTCGACACCACGGTCACGGATCAAAGCCTGAGCCGCATTTTTGCTGAAAACCGCTATTCAGGACTCGACCGTGTTGGCGATGCCAATCAACTGACATTGGCGGTCACCAGTCGTTTTTACGATGAAAAGTCCAGTGAAGAGCTGTTCAGCGTCACGGGTGGTCAGCGCCTGAACCTGACCGCCTCGCGCGTGCTGTTACAAGGTTTTGAAGCACCGACCACCAGCGATTCAGACTTCTTCGCCAACGCACGGGGCAGAATCAGCGGTGCTGTGTTCCTGGATGCAACAACCCAGTTGAATGCGGAAAGCGGCCGTCACGAACGCGGAAACATCTCGCTCAGCTATGCCCCATCCATTGGCAAACAGCTTAACCTGGGCTATCGTTACACGCGTGCCCAGATTGACCAGTTCGATATCTCGGGACAATGGCCCATCTCCGACCGCTGGAGCGGTGTAGGTCGTCTAAACTACTCCATGCTGGACAATCGCCTGATCGAAGGCGTTGCTGGTCTTGAATACGGTGAAGGATGTTGGGCAGTGCGAGTGATCGCACAACGATTTGCAACCGCCCCACAACTGGAAACAACCTCGCTGTTTGTACAACTGGAACTCACCGGACTGGGCCGACTCGGTTCAAACCCGGCTGACCTGCTTTCGAGAAAGGTACCTGGGTACACACCATTCTCTTCCTCACAAGCCACCCAATAAGCTATGACAATGAAGCAAATTCAACACTGGTTATTCGCTGCCACCACCCTGGCCACGCTGGGAATTGCACAGGCACAAGGCTTGAAAAGTCCAACGCCAAAACCACCCGCAGGCAAGCTGAGTGCTGAACTCGGTGCCAGCAACGAGGCGGTAGGTGCGGCATCCATTGATGGCATTGTGGCTGTAGTCAACACCGACATCATCACGCGCAGCGAATTGAACAGGCAGGTTGCACTGATTGAACGGCAAATGACTCGTCGAGGTGCTCCACTGCCCGATCGCACAGAACTGCGAAAGCAGGTGCTTGACCGTATGGTGCTGGATAGAGCCCAGTTGCAAAAGGCAGAGCAGCTTGGCATCCGCATTGAAGAGGCCCAAATTGAAACAGCCATGGCACGCGTAGCAGATCAAAATGGCATGTCACTTGAGGACTTTCTGGCGCGCCTGAAGGAAGAAGGTGTTTCACCTGCCCGATTCCGCGAAGAAGTGCGAAGCGAAATCACCCTGGGGCGCCTGAGGGAACGTGAGGTGGAGTCCAGAATTCAAGTGTCGGACGCAGAAATACAAAGCTTTTTGGCGGCCCGAACCAAGGGCGGTGCTGCGGCCAACCAACCTGAAGTCAACTGGGTACAAATATTGGTGAAAGTGCCGGCTGACGCCAACTCAGGCGCACTTGGGCAGGCCCGCACCAAAGTGGACCTGGTCGAAAAAGCCTTGAAATCTGGTAAAAGCGCAGAGGAAATTCTGAAGTCCAACCCGGAACTCGCAATCGACGGCACGGGCCAAATGGGATGGTCAGGCTTCGACAGCGTACCAAGCCTGTTCACGGAATTTCTGTCCAAGGGCCAAGCCAATGCAGTTCTAACCGTACGCAGCCCAAATGGCTTCCACGTTTTGAAAGTACTGGGACGCCGCGAAGGCGGCCCTGCCCTGGATGCCACGCCTGTCACACAGACCCGTGCACGCCATATTCTGATTCGTCCAGGCCCCGATCTTTCCGAGGCAGAAGCGAAACGACGCCTGAACTTTGCGCTCGAACAGTTGCGCGGTGGCACGGCCAAGTTTGAAACACTGGCCAAACAATACTCCCAAGATGGATCGGCATCCAAAGGCGGTGACCTCGGCTGGCTTTATCCAGGCGATACAGTCCCTGAATTCGAACGCGAGATGAATCAGCTGGGCATAGGCGAAGTCAGTCCGGTATTCCAAAGTCGATTCGGTTTTCACATCATCCAGGTGGCCGAACGCAGACAACAAGCTGCCTCTGAAGAACGCCAACGGCAAGCAGCGCGCCAGGCCATTCGAACCAACAAATCTGACGAAAGCTACCAGGAATGGCTGCGCCAACTGCGTGATGCCACTTTCATTGAAATACGGCTTTAAGCACAAGGCATGAACAAAGCCAAATCGCGTCCGATACTGATCACGAGCGGTGAACCCGCAGGTATAGGGCCTGAACTCTGTGCCTTGCTGGCTGAAACTGACCTGGCCGCGAAGCTTGACAGACCTTTGGTGGTGCTTGGCGACGCGCGGCTTCTGGAGCAGCGCGCACGGTCGGCCGGTATCGCACCAGCATGGCAGATGATCGACTCGTTTGACCATGCTGCACTGGCGCCTGCCTGTTACCTGTCAAACAAATCATTGAATGTGCCCTGTGAAACGGGCAAGCCAAACCCCGAAAACGCCCCCTATGTGCTGGGCCTGCTGAATACCGCCTGCGACGCCAGCCTGAACGGGGCGGCGGCGGCTATGGTCACAGCCCCAATACAAAAGTCGTCGATCAGCCCACACTGGCCCGGCTTCATGGGTCACACGGAATACCTGGCGCAACGCTGTGGTCAGAATGAGGTAGTCATGATGCTGGCGGGCGGGCACATGAAGGTTGCACTGGCCACAACCCACATTCCGCTTGCCAAAGTACCTGCCGCCATTACGCGGGAGTCCTTGACACGCACCATTCAAATCATGCTGAAAGACCTGTCCACCTACTGGGGCAAAGTCAAACCTGTGATTCTGGTAGCAGGCCTTAATCCGCATGCGGGGGAATCAGGGGACCTGGGTCTGGAAGAAATCAACACCATTTCACCTGTCATCAAGGCCTTGCAGTCTCAAGGCCATGACGTCCGCGGGCCGTTTCCAGCTGACACCCTATTTCAACCCAAGTACCTTGAACAATGCGACGCCGTGCTGGCCATGTACCACGACCAGGGATTGCCCGTGCTCAAACATGCCAGTTTCGGTCAGGGCGTGAATATTTCACTGGGGCTACCCATTGTTCGCACCTCGGTTGACCATGGCACAGCACTTGATTTGGCAGGCACACGCAATATGGACCCCGGCAGCCTGTTTGAAGCCATCGAATGCGCTCACCACATGGACCTTTGTCGCAGGAACGCGCAATGAAACACCAAGCACGAAAGCGATTCGGTCAGCACTTTCTGACCGATCAAAGTATTTTGTCCAATCTGATTGGCGAAATGCGACCCCGCCCCGACGACACACTGGTTGAAATTGGCCCCGGTTTGGGCGCCCTCACCTTCTGGTTGCTCAAGGCCGTGAACCACCTTCAAGTCATTGAAATTGACCGCGATCTGGCTGAAAAACTGCGCACAGGCCCGTGGAAAGACAAGTTGACCGTGCACGAGGTGGATGTACTTAAATTTGACTTTACCCAGTTTGAAACACCATTTCGAGTGGTTGGGAACCTGCCTTACAACATCTCGTCACCTATTCTGTTCACCCTGCTTGAGTTTGCAGACAAGGTGATCGACCAACACTTCATGCTGCAAAAGGAAGTGATCGACCGCATGGTGGCTGCGCCGAAAACCAGCGACTACGGACGCTTGTCAGTGATGTTGCAGGCCTATTACCACATGGACCATTTGTTCGATGTGCCGCCGGAATGTTTTGACCCACCACCCCGTGTGATGTCGGCCATTGTCCGCATGTCACCAAAGTCTGCACAGGAAAGAGCAGCCATACCCCACGCACTGTTCAGCAAGGTGGTCAGCACAGCGTTTTCACAACGGCGAAAAATGCTGCGCAATACCTGGAACGGTGTGGTACCCGACCACATTGCCCAAGACGCAGGCATCGCATTGACCGCGCGTGCAGAAGAAATATCGGCAGCCCAGTTTGTGGACGTCGCGCAGCGGCTGTCTACCTACACAGCCAAGGCCTGAATTCGTGCATCGGCCCATTCTTCGCCCAACAAATTCAGCAGTTTGGCCCTGAACGCCACAGGATCTCCTGTGGTGAAAAAGTTGACGCGTTCACCCACCGCCGCTGCTGCTGGATGGGTGGCCAACAAACCTTCTGAATCAAGACGCGCCTTCAACTGTTTGGCCACGGGCAAACCTGTTTCAATGACAGCCACACCGGGTCCAGCCAAGCGGGAAATAATCGGGGCGACGAAAGGATAATGAGTACAACCCAGGACAATCACATCAGCTTGATGGGCCAGCAAATCGTGCACCAGGGGCTCGAGCAATATTTCGATTTCCCTGTGAGGCAATGGGCTTGTTTCAATCAGCTCCACCAGCCCCGGGCAGGGTTTGGCGACGACGCGGGCCAAAGGCTCGTAACGCTCAACCAAGTTTTTGAAGCGCTCGCTGGCCACTGTGTTCGTGGTGGCCAAAATGCCCACCACGCCAGTACGGGTCATCAAACTCGCGGGTTTGACAGCGGGCTCCATGCCCACAATCGGCCAATTGGCGTAAGTGGCCCTGGCCTGTCCAGCGGCAGCAGCTGTGGCTGTGTTGCAGGCCATGACCATCGCTTTGCAGCCCTTGTTGTGAAGCCAGTTGGACAGCGTCAACACCCTGTCCGTGATTTCATGTTGGGGCTTGTCGCCATAAGGCAAATGGCGCTCATCGGCAATAAAGTCAAAGCGCTCAAACGGCAAATGCGCAAGCAAGGCTGCCAGTACGGAAAGCCCGCCCACCCCGGAATCGAACACCCCCACGGCCTGCGGCTTCAGGTCTGTATCAATCATGTGTTGCGGCCCCGGAAGAATTGTCTGCATTAATCCTGTTTGTTCTCATGATTCATTTGCCTGATTAAACTTTAAACTGCAAAATGAAATACAAATTGACATTTAAAGACTTATGAACACTGTTAAACGACGATCACTCGGCAAGATAATTTCCATTATTGTCACACTCTTTGGCTTGTGTGGTTTGAACCCTGCCCACAGCGCCGGCAACAATTCAACACTTCGCCTGTTGGTGGTGCCCCAATTTCCAGCCACGGAGATAAACGCCACATGGAGCAAGGTGCTGAAGGGCATTGAAAACCAGAACCTGCCCAAGATTGAGCTGATTTTCAGCAAAGACATCACCGAATTTGAATCCATGTTTTTGACCGGAAAAGCAGACCTGATTTATTGCAACCCTTACCACATGGTGATGGCCAAAAAATCACAAGGCTACATTCCAATGATTCGAGATACAAAACCCATGAGTGGCATCCTGATCAGCCCCAAGGGAGGCGATTTGGACAACATTCAGACATTGAGTGACCTGAATGGTAAAACCCTTCTGTTTCCATCACCCAATGCGTTTGGCGCCTCCTTGTACATGCGTGCCCTGCTCAAACGGGAAAAAGGCCTGGACTTCGTGACCAAGTATGTGAAAACACATTCCAATGTAATTCGCGGAGTCGTACGCAATGAGGGCCAGGCTGGTGGCATGGTGAATGCTACCTTGCTGGCTGAAGACGCGGCACTGCGAGACAGGGTGAAGGTCATTTATGAAACACCTCCAACCGCACCTCATCCAATTGCGGCCCACCCGCGTGTGGACGCAGCCACACGGGAGGCAGTGTCCCAAGCCATGCTGAATTACCTGAAACAAAACAGGTTGGAAGCATCTGAAGTACAGATTCCAAACCCTATTCGGGCAGTTTACAGTCGGGACTACCTGCCACTTGAATCCCTGAGACTTGAAGAATTCGTGTCCAATTGAAACCCAATTTTCACAGCATCACATACCCCAGTCTTGGCACCCAACTATTGGGGCTGGGTGGTGGAATCGTATTGCTGCTCGCGCTCGCATTCACCTGGTTCAACACCCAGACTCAACGCGATGAACTGCAGGATGTATTCACCAGACAGGCCCGCGCGCTGGCATTCAACCTGGCGGTATCCAGCAGCAGCCATTTGCTGGAACGCGATTTCTCGGTGATTGAAAATCTGTTGTTGAAAACGGAGGGTTTTGAAGATCTTCATTCAGGTATCGTCACCGATAAAAATGGAGTCATCCTGGCCCAAGTGATTCGCGACAGGGAAAGCCATCGACTGAAAACTCATTACAACGCACAAACCCTCGCGCTTGGGCAATCATCCAGCACCAGCCAGAAGACCTCACCTGACGGCAATACGAAATACCTTGTGGTAACAGAGCCTGTGGATTCCGGGCAGACCATAGGTATCGTGGCGCTGGAATTCGATTTATCGTCACTACAAGCCAGCCAGACTGAACTGATTCAACGCAATATCCTGCTCGCAATCACCCTGATTGTGCCGGCAACTTTTGCCTCCTGGTTGTTCATCCGCAAAGTAATTCTCGAATTGAATTCCCTCACCGACTTTGCACAACTGATGGTCAACGACGAGGGAATTAGCCACCAGGTGCCGCCAAGCTCCCGAGAACTGGCGATGCTGCACACGACGCTGAACTGGGCATCCGGGGCGCTGGCCCGCAAGAACAAGGCACTGGAAGAAGCGCGTGTAAAAGCTGACAAATCGAATGAGCTGAAATCACAGTTTGTGGCGAACATGAGTCATGAAATCCGTACGCCCTTGAACGGCATTTTGGGTCTGACGGAAATTACACTGGGTTCCACCACGCTGGGAGACAAGCCCCGGCGAAATCTGGAATTGATCCAGTTGAGCGCAGACCACTTGCTGCGAGTAGTCAACGACATACTTGACTTCTCAAAAATTGATGCCAATAAGCTGGACATTGACCCCATGCCTTTTGCACTGCGGGGCAATGTACAAGCCATGATGAAAACCGTCTCAAGTGCTTACCCCAAACCCAATGTCACACTGGTGCTGGACATTTCACCCGATGTGCCCGACCGACTACACGGCGACTGTGCGCGAATCCTTCAAGTGCTGAACAACCTGCTCAGCAATGCGCTGAAATTCACCCATCAAGGCACCGTGACATTGACAATCAAGCAGGATGACACGCCAGCACAACTCCCGATTCCTGGCTCAACAAAAGTGCTTTTCTCGGTTCGGGACAGCGGCATGGGCATTTCCGACTCAGCACGATCAGAAATCTTCAAGGCATTTTCACAGGCAGAACCGGGAACAGCCCGCAAATACGGCGGTACCGGGCTGGGTTTGACCATCAGCCAGCGTTTGCTGGAATTAATGAACAGCCGCATTGATTTGTGGTCTGAAGAAGGTGTGGGCAGTGAATTCAGTTTTACACTTGAACTGCCGGTAGCACATGAATCAACACCCTTAAACCTCGATGTCGACCACACCAACATGGAACCTGTACAGCACGATAACCCGCCTATGCCTGGACTAGGGCAAGCCTGCGGCACCTTGAGAGTTTTGGTGGCCGAAGACAACATGGTGAATCAAGCCTTCATTTCACATGTGTTGACACAACTGGGCATTTCCTACCGCTTTGCAGACGATGGCCTGGCCGCGGTCAAGGCAGTGGACGAGGAAACATTCGACCTGGTTTTCATGGACATGCACATGCCCAATATGGGCGGACTGGAAGCCTGCAGAACCATCCTGGCCCAGACAAAGCATCGCAGCCTGCCAATAGTGGGCCTTACTGCCGATGCGATTGCAGACACCCGGGATGCCTGCATGGCGGCTGGCATGAAGGAATACATTTCCAAACCGTTCAAGCGAAGCGACATCGAAAATGTACTGGCCAGGTTGAATTTCAGGATTGCCCCCATTCCCATGCAGAACTTTGACCACGACAGGGAACTGCTTAAAACGACCATCGAGATGATTGCTGCCGAAGTGCCCAAGCTTCTTGAGGAGACCGAGAGTCATTTACTACAGGCACAATGGCTTGACGCGAAGCGTACACTGCACACGCTGAAGGGGCACTGCAAACTGATCGGTGAAATGGACTTTGCCGGCTTTCTGCAAGGGCTTGAACACCAGCTTGCCAGTCAGCAATGTCCGCCGGAACCTGAGCTCAGCCATTTGCGCAGCAACATCAAGGCCTTGCAATACCGCTTGAAAATGCTCAGTCAGTAATCAGGCGGCCACGGCTGCAGCGGTCAATACCAGCTCCACTTTCCAGCCTGTTCGAGCCAAGCGCTTGACTTCGATACAAGCCCTGGAGGGTGCACAGCCATCGGGCAACCAGGCCTCCCACACGGCATTGAAACCATCGTAATCAGCCATGTCAGTCAAGAAAACCTGGACCTGCAACAAGCTGCTTTTATCGGTCCCGGCTTTGGCCAGCACCTTGTCGAGGTTGTTCAGTAAATCGGCAGTTTGCGCAGCGATATCGCCGGTTTCAAGGGTTGGCACCTCAACCAGATAAACAACGCCATTGAAGCAGGTGGAATCGGAATAACGTTTTGTAGTACCTTGTCGATCTATCACAGGATCTCCTTCATGAAATTTGAACATTTGGTGCAAATCAACGACCCGGCTTTGCCCGGTGTGGACTGGATGACTCGCCAGCAGCTCTGGTTCGGTCTGGTCGCAAGAGCATGGAAGCCTACCCGCTTTATCCTTGGCCTTGAAGATGCACAGGTTGTTGAAACCAGCCAGCAAGGCACAGTCACCACGTTGTCGCGTGTGCTCAACTATGGCCCATTCCAGATTTCGGACACCACTGAGCTGCACGAGGAAGAGCGTACTGAAACCCGGATTGCCGCGAATCAATTTTGTGGTGACAGCACGCTGATCATTTCAATTGAAGAACCCGTTCAGGGCGAGTTGTGGCTCAGGTTTCAATATCAGGTCAGCGACGCGCCGGACTCAGACGGTGTGCCTGGCGCCTCGTCCCGCGACATGGATGAAATGCGCAAGCAAGCCTACAAGGCAGCGGACATTGACACAGTTCAAATGATCCGGGAACTGGCTTTGGCCATGCCACAGCACACGCCCGGACATCGAAAAGACCATTGAACCGCCGTGACGTGTTATCGCAAGGCGGTTGCACCCATGTAAATCTGCCCAGACCGGTTTCCACTGCGGCAGTAGGCCAATACAGGTTTTTCGGCGGCGTCCAGAATGCGGTTGAATTCTTCGAGCAAGGCTTGCGAAGGTGGCTGACCCACGTCCATGGGCAGGTAATGAATGGCCAGCCCCAGACTTTTTGCCTTGGCCTCAATGTCCGCCCTGGTGAAATCGCCAGTCATTTCATGGTCAGGCCTGTTGTTCACAATGGTTTTAAAACCCAGCTCAGCAATGGCTTCCACATCACTCGGGCTGATTTGACCGCACACAGCCACATCGTCACTCAGTTGCCTGATACTCATTCCACAATTCCTTTCGGTATTTGATTACTGACAAGACCTTTCTGTGGCCTTGCCCCAGAACATTCTGCAAGAAAGCGCAGTGTAACCGAGGATGGCTCACAAAATGCCAAGCTCGAGCACCAGAATATTCTTCACAGTTCGGGGCGATGCCGCCACACATCATGCAGCAAGGCAACGCGTACAATGCTTATCACCCGATGTAAACGCTTCGCCTGGAAATCCTCTTTTGATCAAGCGCCCCCTGTTTTTTCTTCTGGCCGCATTGTCGGCATTTGCGCCCTTGGCCATTGACCTGTATTTGCCTAGCCTGGCTGCCATCGGTGCCGAACTGCAAGCCCCGTCAGGCCGTGTACAACAAACAGTGACTGTGTTTCTCGCCGGGTTCGCTTTGGGCATGCTGTTTTACGGGCCCCTTTCGGATCGTTATGGGCGCAGGCGTGTCATTTTCGCTGGAACCACTGTTTTTGTGGCAGCCAGCGTGGCCTGCATGCTGGCCCAAAACATCGAGCAACTTCTGGCCTTTCGCCTGATTCAGGCGTTTGGCGGCGGGGCGGCGGCAGTCATTTCCCGCGCTGTGGTTCGTGACCTGTTTGGCGAAACCGATTCCGCCCGGGTTATGGCCATGATTGCCATGGTTACATCATTGGCTCCCATGGTGGCCCCACTGCTGGGCGCCTACATCCTTGAACTGGGCAGTTGGCGATACGAATTTCTGACGCTTGCCTTGTTCGGACTGGCTTGCACCGTGGCCACCTATGTCCTTTTGCCTGAAACACTGAGCAAAGGGAGAAGTCAAACCTCTATCACGCAGGCCTTTCAAGGCTACGCCACGGTGCTGAAACAGGACAACGCCCGCATGCTGATATGGGCAGGCGGCGGGCACTTCGCTGCAATGTTTGCGTACATCACGGGCACACCGTTTGTGTACATTGAATTCTTTGGGCTCAGTGAAAAAACCTATGCACTGCTTTTTGGATCCAACATTCTGACCCTGATTGCCTTCGGATATGTGTCCACACGGCTGGTCAAGCGCACTGGCACCACACTGCTGATTCAGGTGGGTTCCGCACTGGGTTTACTGGGTGCACTGTTCGTACTGGCCAGTGCGTGGAACGGCGGCAACCTGGGTTGGAACCTGGGCCTGATGGTTTCCGGGTTTTGGCTTTGCGTGGGTTCGCTGGGACTGGTTGCACCGAATACAACCGCTCAATTGCTAGGCAAAAACCCCAACAACGCGGGTGCGGCATCTGCACTTTACGGCTGTGCGCAATTTGGGCTTGGGGGGCTGGCCAGCTGGGCTGTGTCGTTGGTGCATGATGAAACTGCCTTGCCGATGGCTTGCACTGTACTGGGTTTTGCTGCGCTAGCCTGTATATCAAGCCAACGATTGAAACGCTGAACTTTTCATTGTAATCACAAAATTATTGCCGCTGTGTTTAACCAGAGGCGAAATTGGCCGGGAAATTGGACTTTTTGGTCCCTTTACGGTATGTTGTGTCACAAATTTATCTGTTCAACAACCCAATCAATCATTCGCACTGCCATATGGCCGACACAAAAGCCCAGAGTGGCGAGAACCAACCCGACGTGGATTGGCTCGAGAGCCAGTACAACGTTCGCTCTTATCTGCCCGACCACCCCAAAACATTCGCTCGCTGGGCAGAACAGTCCCGCTAC